>JASHQP010000048.1 GCA_030039095.1 Streptosporangiaceae bacterium | reverse complement strand
CGACTTCGACTCCTGGCAGGAGACTATCTACCTGCTGCGGTCACCCGCCAACGCCCAGCGCCTCATGGAGGCCGTCGCCCGAGACAAGTCCGGCCAGGCCAGCGTCGCCAAGACCATGGAGGAACTCGAGGACCTGGCGGGGGAGTAGTGAGAAGTATCCACTTCGACCCCGATGCCTGGGAAGACTTCCTGTACTGGCTCGGCGCAGACCGGAAGGTGGCGACCAGGATCACCCGCCTGATCGGCGAGATCCAGCGTGACCCGTTCTCAGGCATGGGGAAGCCTGAGCCACTGAAAGGCGACCTGTCTGGGTATTGGTCCCGCCGCATCGACGACGAACACCGCCTGATCTACCGCGCCGATGACAAGGAAGTGAAGATCCTCAAGGCTCGGTACCACTACAGCGGCTGAGCGATCACGAACGGCTTGGTCCAACCGCGCGGACCCGCACACCGTCTGGTGCAGGTAGATGGCCTGATAGCTAGGCGCATGTCAGCACCAGCTCAGCTACCAGCACGGGCTCTTATAACCGACTGGGACAGCACACCGTTGGACCTGCCCGTCGTCCCTCGGTATAGGTCAGTGGTGACTTAGCGCTCGAGCCGGGCGAGCGCAATCGTCGCTGCGGTCGCTGGCTGAGGCTGGCGTGTGATCTCTATCCGGTCCACGGACTTGACGCTCAGGAAGCAGTCCCACTCCGAGGGTCCGACCAGCCGCGGGAAGCCGGGGCGCCGAGGGCTTGCGGCTCCTTCGTGCTCCAGCGCGAGGAGCACCCGCTCGTCTTCGACTTGGTCGCGGGTGAGCACGGCGGTGTACGCGCCAGAGCCGACCGTGACATAGCCTGCTGCATCGGCAGCGCCGGCGAGCGCGAGCAGGGTCCGAAGCCGCACTCCGCGCCAGCGCTCGCCCAGTCGGCTCCAGCCCTCGCGGCAGTGAAAGTCCGCGACCAGCTCGGCGTCCATCAAAGAGCGCAGTTCTGCCAGTGTGAGGCGGGCGGGCCGCTCGACGTCACCACAGATCGAAAGCGAGGCGCTGCAAGTCATCACTCTCGATTCTACGTAGTCTGCCGGCGGGCGCGCCGGTGGCAGGCACCGTGCCGCGCTGGGTGCGCTGCGCCGGTCACTGACGGGCGCGGTCACGGATACCTTCATCGGTGCAGTAGCCCGAGCCGCCTTTCTTCAGGCACAGCAGGCCGAGCAGTTTGCCGCCATCGTCGACGACAGCCAGGCGCCTTCGCCGCTGCCGGAGGAGCACCGCGGTCCAGGGGTCGAGCCAGTCCGTCGGCCTTGCAGTGCGGCCGACGAGGGTGCCCAGCTCCGCTGCGGGCGTGGTGCCGGGCATGGCGGAGGCGATATCGGGCCGCTCGATCGCGGTAACAAGCCGCCTGTCGGCGGTGATGATCAGGGCCATATGCACGTGGCCGTCCTCGAAGAACGCCCGGATCTCGTCAAGCCTGCACGCGGGGCCGTGCGTCTTGGGAACCCGGACCATGGCATCGGCGACGCGTCTCCCGGTGACGGCGTGGTGCGTCATGGGCACCTGCGTCCCGGACATACCCCGCCCCTTTCGCCCCGACCGCCGCGCCGCGCGCACGGCCTCCGCGCACGATCTGCTTGGTCGGCACTACTCAGAAATATCGTAGTGCGATATCGTAGTACGACATAACGGGGTACCAGGCAGAACGCACGGCCAGCGTCAGCGGACCCCGTACCGCGAACGCCGGAACAGCTTTGCATCGGAGAACAAATCGAGTCTCGTTGTGAGGTGTATGGCATGGAATTGACATTCGCACAGTCTGCTTTCCCGCCCCTGGCTCTCGGCTTCTTCGGGCTCGGTACCGGCTACCTGATCTACGGACCGCAGGAGTTCGCGGGCTGGCCCAAGCGCGACGAGGAGGGCCGGGTCAACCGCGGAACCGGCATCTGGGGCATCTGGCTCCCCGGTTTCTGCCAGTTCGTCGCTGGCATGATCCTGTTCGTCGGGCTGACCTGGTTCCAAGTGTTCCAGAAGTCGGCGCCGCTGTATATGGCGGCACTGGCGTTCTCCGCTTACGGCATTCACTGGTTCGCGATCGGCTGGAACCGGTACTCCGGCAACGATCCGCGGACGAACGCCGGCATGTGCGTCGCGTACATGGTGATCTCCGCGATGGGCGCGACGGTGTTCTTCAAGGTGGGGGACTGGCCGGTCGGGCTGCTGTTCCTGGGCCTGTTCGCCGTCTACTTCAGCGACTTCTTCGCCGCGATCGGCCTCAAGCTCGGCGAGCGCGCACTCGGGTTCTTCCATCTGACCACCGGCGGCTGGCTCATGTACCTGGCCTATGCGGTCGCGGTCAACTTCTCCATCGGATACCACTGGCGGGTCTAGGAGCGGGCTGAGGAGCAGCTATGGCCGGCAAACCAGCAGGCGGCAAGCGGGTGCGGGTCGGCGCGCCAAAGACTTCTGCGGCCGGCGTACCTGGCATCACGCACTCGCTGGAGTATGCGCTCGAGGAGATGGGGCCGGGCCGCAGCCTGCGGACACCGTTGAAGCTCAATCAGGACCACGGCTTCGACTGCCCCAGCTGTGCCTGGCCCGACCCTGATCCCGCGCATCGCAAGACCGCGGAGTTCTGCGAGAACGGCGCCAAGGCCGTCGCGTGGGAGGCCACCCGCAAGCGCGTCGGCCCGGAGTTCTTTGCTGATCACTCAGTGGCCGAGCTGCGTGAGGCGGACGACCACTGGCTGGAGAGCAACGGGCGGCTGACCGAGCCGATGTACCTGGCGCCGGGCGCTGCACACTATGCCCCCATCAGCTGGGGCGACGCGCTCCAGCTCACTGCCGACCGGCTCCGGGCGCTGGACGACCCGAATCAGGCCGTGTTCTACACCAGCGGCCGGGCCAGCAACGAGGCTGCCTTTGCCTACCAGTTGCTGGCCCGGCGGCTCGGCACCAACAACCTGCCCGACTGCTCGAACATGTGCCACGAGTCCAGCGGCGCTGCCCTGGCCGCGACCGTTGGCATCGGCAAGGGCGTCGTCACGCTATCGGACATCGAAGACCACGCTGACCTGATCCTCATCGCTGGGCAGAACCCCGGCACCAACCACCCGCGGATGCTGACCGCACTGGAGAAGGCCAAGCGGCGCGGCGCGCGGATCATCGCGATCAACCCGCTGCCGGAAGCCGGCTTCTCCCGGTTCCGTAATCCGCAGACCCCGCGTGGCCTCGCCGGGCCCGGCACCACACTCGCGGACAAGCTGCTGCCGGTCCGCCTCAACGGCGACCTGGCCCTGTTCGCCGGTCTGAACCGAGCCCTGCTCGAGCGCGAGGACGCCCGGCCCGGCCAGGTCTTCGACCGCGACTTCATCGACACCTACTGCGACGGCTTCGGCGAAGCGGTTGCAAGCTGGCGCGCCCTGGACTGGGCGGTCGTCGAGCAGTACAGCGGCCTGTCCCGCGCCCAGATCGAGGACTGCGCGGCGGACGTGGTGGCGGCGACCAAGCTGAACCGCTCCCACCTGCACCACGGCACCGAGGCGCTGCTCCTGCCGTGCCTGGGCCGCACCGAGCGTGACGTCCAGGCAGCCGGCGAGCAGTTCGTCACCGTCGAGGACTCGATGAGCATGGTGCACGCCTCGCGCGGCCGGCTCATCCCCGCCTCCGACCAGCTGCGCAGCGAGATCGCCATCATCACCGGGCTGGGTCACGTCCTGTTCGGCGACGACATCGGCTGGTGCGAGATGGGTAGCGACTACCGGACCATCCGCAAGCACATCGAGCACGTCGTGCCCGGCTTCCAAGCCTACGAGGAGCGAGTTGTGCAGCCAGGCGGATTCATGCTCCCCCGAGGGCCGCACGACTCGCGCACCTTCCCGACCGTGACCGGCAAGGCCCGGTTCACCGTCAACCCGCTCCACGCAGTTCAGGTGCCCGACGGGCACATGCTGCTGCAGACCATCCGCTCACACGACCAGTTCAACACCACCGTTTACGGCCTGGACGACCGCTACCGCGGCATCAAGGGCGGGCGGCGTGTCATCTTCGTCAACGCCGGCGACCTGCGCGAACAAGGACTCAGCGACGGTGCCATGGTTGACATAGTCAGCGTGTGGACAGACGGCGAGCGGCGAGCCAAGGCATTCCGGGCCGTCGCCTACCCGACTCCCCGCGGCTGCACGGCTGCGTACTTCCCCGAGGCGAACGTCCTGGTCCCGCTCGACTCCACGGCCGAGATGAGCAATACACCCACATCCAAGTCGATCATCGTCCGCCTCGAGCCGGCGTCCTGACTGGCCAGGGCGGAGGTCCGCCGTGTATCGCACGCTGCGGTGAATCAGTGATGCCTGTCGAAGCGCATCTCTGATGCTAGTCTTGGGTTTGTGCGGACAACCATCCGGCTCGATGAAGACGTGGCAGCCGCTGCGCAGCGCCTCAGCCGCAAGGAGCACATCGGCATCGGCGAAGCCGTCAACAGGCTCGCTCGCGCCGGGCTGCGGCCCGGACGGTCTATGGTGCGGCCCTTTCAGCAGCGCACCGCCGAGCTGGGATTGCAAATCGACGTCTCGAACGTCGCGGACGCGCTCGAGCAGCTCGATGGCGCGGGGCACCCCTAGATGATCGTCGATGCGAACGTGCTGCTGTACGCGGTCGACGCCGGCAGCCGTTTTCATCAGCCTGCCAAGGCATGGCTGGAGACCGCCCTCAACGAGCCGGCCCGGGTCGGGCTGCCCTGGGCCTCGCTGCTGGCGTTCCAGCGAATCTCGACCCATCCGCGGGCGTCCGTCAGCCCGCTCACCCCGAGCATGGCCTGGTCGTTCATAGCCGACTGGCTCGATGCTGACGCGACCTGGGTACCGGTCCCGGGCGAGCGGCACGCGGAGATTCTTCGTGATCTGATTGTGGCAGGCGACCTTCGCGGCAATCTGGTGCCGGATGCTCACCTGGCGGCGCTGGCGATGGAGCACGGTGTAGGGATCTGCTCGGCGGACTCTGACTTCGCGAGATTCCCGCAGATCAACTGGGTCAACCCCCTGAACTAGAGAACCCCCGGGTTTCGGTGCTGATGTCGGTGACCGCCGCCCCGGCTGCCGCCAGCGCTCTGGGATCATGGAAGCCGTGGGTACGGCGGAGGTGAGCCGGGTACTCGGCCTCGACATCGGCGGAACCAGCACCCGGGCGCGGCTCGTGGCCGGCAGCGTCGTCGTCGGCGATGCCACAACGACGAGCGCCAGCCTGACGGCGGCCGGGCCGGAGCAGGCCAGCGCGGTTCTCGACGGACTGCTGGCTGGGCTGCCCGGCCTGGACCGCCCGCTGGACGCCGTCTGCGCGGGGGCGGCGGGCTCGCGCACCGCGCACGAGACCGCTGACTTTCTCCGGGCGCGCCTCGAGCCGATCACCCGGCCCGGCAACGTTCTCGTGGTCGACGACGCGGCGCTGGTTCTGCCGGCCGCCGGCCTCGCCGAGGGCATCGCGGTGATCTGCGGCACCGGAACGATCGCGGCCGGCACCTGGCGTGGCCGCGAGGCGCGTGCGGGCGGCTGGGGGTATCTGCTCGGCGACGAGGGCGGTGGCTACTGGATCGTGCGCGAGGCGATCCGGGCGCTGCTCGGCCGACGGGAACGCCGCCTGCCCCCCGGCGACCTCGGTGCGCGCCTGCTCCGCGCCGCCGGCTCGCCGGACCTGGACGCGCTGCGGGCCGCGTTCTACCGGAGCCCTCAGCCGGGAATGTGGGCACGGTACGCGCCAGCGGTCCTGGACAGCTGCGACCCCGAGGTCATCGGTCTCGCCGGGCGCGCAGCGGGCCACCTGGCCACGCTGGCGGCACGCGTGGCAGGACAGTTCGCGGCCGAGCTGCCGGTGGTGCTGGCCGGCGGCCTGATGGCGAACGAACGGCTCAGTTCCGCGGCCGTCGCGGCGATCGGCGCCGAGGTTCCGGCCAGCTCGGTGCGCGTGCTGAGCGAGCCGCCGGTAACCGGCGCGGTGCGCCTGGCTCAGGCCGCAGCGGCCCGCCAGCCCTAGCCGTGACGCATCGCGCGAGGTCCTGGGAGAATGGATGCAACCAGGCACGGAAGGGGCATGCTCATGACGCCAGATCAGCCACCTGAGCTGGTCTTCGTTCCGGCACGGCCGCAGGTGAGCGGGGACAGCAGGAACGTCGCGTACGAGACGCGCACGCTGGCCGACGGCACGGTGGCGCTGCCCGTGTACTCCACGGTGACCAAGCTGGTGGCCGCGCTCGGCCACTATCAGCCCTGGATGTGCCTGCCGCTGCACACCGTGCGGGCCGACATGGGGAGGGCCGGGGTGCACCAGGTCGTGGTGGACGCGCAGGTGGACACCTCCGCCTGGCGCTGGCAGGAAGGAGGCCTCCGGACGCTCACCGGCGGCCAGGGCGGACGGGAGTTAGCCGGCGCGCACGCCGGCCCGCGGCCCAGTCGATCTAGCCCCGCACCACGCCGCGCGGGGCGAGCGGCATGGCACGCAGCCGGACACCGCACGCGCTGAAGATCGCGTTCGCGATCGCGGGGGCCACCGCGATGATCGGGGTCTCGCCGCCGCCCGCCGACGGCTGGTCCGGCCGGTCCAGCAGAACGACCTCGACCTCGGGCAGGTCCGGCAGCCGGGGCACCCGGTATTCCGAGAGCGAGGCGTTGCGGATCTGCCCGTCGGCGAAGTCGATCGCCTCGAACAGTGCCCCGCCCAGGCCCATCATCACCGCGCCCTCGATCTGGTTGGTGAGGCTGTCGGGGTTGACGATCGCGCCGCAGTCGAACGCGGTGACGAGCCGGTCGACGTGCAGCGTGCCGTCGCCGTCCACCCGGACTTCCGCGGCTGTCGCGACCCGGCCGCCCTTCTCCATGCCGCAGGCGATGCCGGCCGCGCTTCCGCCGGCCCGCTCGGCAGGCCCCAGTGGCCGGCGGAGATGTGCGACTACCACGGTGAGCACCTCGGCGAGCCGGTCGTCGGCCAGGTGGCGCAGCCGGAACTCCAGCGGGTGCGCACCGGTCGCGTGGGCCAGCTCGTCCACGTGGGATTCCCGGGCGAAGTTGTTCGCCGTGGCGGCCAGCGCACGGTAGGAGCCCTGCGGCAGCGGCGAGTCGGCGGGCTGGTACGCGATGCGCTGATGCGCCACCCGGTACGGGCTGGCGAGCCCGGCCGCCCCGGAGTTGACGTTCAGGTGCGTCCACCCGGTCAGCTCGCCGGACGCGCTGGCGCTGCTGGCGACGTCGATGAGCGCCGCCGGGCGCAGGTAGCCCCAGTGGAACTCCTCGTGGCGGTTCCACTGGACCTTGACCGGGCATCCCGCCGCCCGGGACAGCCGGGCCGCCTCTGCGGCGACGGTGCTGCCGTGCTTGCCGCCGAAGCCCCCGCCGTAGTCGGGCACGATGAGGTGCACCCGTGCTTCCTCGGTACCCAGTGCCTGCGCGAGCTCGCGGCGGGCGCGGAACGGGGTCGAGGTGCCGGTCCAGACGGTGACGTGCCCGTCCCGCCAGGCGGCTACGGCGGATCTCGCCTCCAGCGGAACGTGGGCGATGTAGGCGGCCGTGTAGTGCGCGGCCAGGCGCACCGGCCCGGCGGCGAGCGCCGCATCGACGTCGCCCTCCTCGTGGCGGAACGCGGCGCTGAAGCCCTCGCCGTCGATCGGGTGCGACCTCAGGTAGCCGG
>JASHQP010000047.1 GCA_030039095.1 Streptosporangiaceae bacterium | reverse complement strand
GCGGTGGCCGGGAGCGTGCCGGCGACGCAGGCCTGGAGCACCTGCTGGCCCGGGTACACCTCCTCGAGAGCGGCCGTGGCCGCGCGGATGGCCGGGTGGCCGGCCGGGATGGTGTACGCGGGCACCCGCGCGTCGTCCGGCCGCACCTCGGTCCGCACCCCGTGCGGTGCGTGCGCGGCGACGTGGGCCACGATCGCGTCGATCACGTGGTCCGGGTCCTGCCCGGGCACGAGCCGGCAGGACACGTTCGCCACGGCGAGGTGCGGGATCACCGTGTACTTCCCGCCGCCGGTCACGCCGTTGACCTCGAGCGTCGGCCGCTCCCAGAGCCGCTCGAGCGTGGTGTACCCGGCCTCGCCGTGCGCCTCGGTGAGCCCGAGCGCGGCGAGGTACTCCTTCTCGTCGAAACCGATCGCGGCGATCTCGGCGCGGCGCTCGGCGGTGAGCTCGGGGATGCCGTCATGGAACCCGGCCACGGCGATGGTCCCGTCCGGCGTGTGCAGGCTCGCCAGCACCTCGCTGAGCGCGTGCAGCGGGTTGGCGACCGTGCCCCCGTACCGTCCCGAGTGCAGGTCGGTGTCGGCGCCCTCGACGACGATGTCCATCGACACCAGGCCCTTGGACTTCAGCTGCACCGAGGGCTCGCTCGGCCGCCACATCGCGCCGTCCGCCGAGATCATGAGGTCCGCGGCCAGCTCGCCGGCGTGCTCGCGGACGAACGCGGGCAGGTGCGGGCTGCCGATCTCTTCCTCGCCCTCGAACAGGAACTTCACGTTGAGCGGGAGCGCGCCCTCCTGGGCCAGGAACGCCTGCGCGGTCTTCAGCACGATGTAGACCGGCCCCTTGTCGTCCGTGGCGCCGCGTCCCCGGACGGTGTCGCCGTCCAGGGTCAGCTCGAACGGGGGGCTGATCCACTCGGCCAGGTCGCCGGTGGGCTGCACGTCGTAGTGGCCGTAGACGAGGATCGTCGGCGCGCCCTCGGCGCCGAGCCATTCGCCGCGCACCGCGGGGTGGCCGTCGGTCTCGACGACCCGGCCGCCCGCGAACCCGAGCTGCGCGACGAGCCAGTCGGCCGCGGCCCGCATGGTCTCGGCTGATGCGTCCCTGCTGACGCTGGGCACCGCCACGTACTCGGCGAGCTCGGTCAGGTAGCCCGCGTCATCGGCATCAAAAGAGAGCATGTCCACCATCGATCGAGATCGTCTGCCCGGTCACCCACGAGGACCGCTCGGACACGAAGAACAGCACGCCGTTGGCGATGTCCTCCGGCTGCCCGAGCCGCCGTGTCGCTATGCCTTCCACCAGCTTGCGCTGGCCTTCCTCGCCGTAGCTCTGCCACTGCCGCTGCGTGGTCGGGTTGGAGAGGATGAACCCGGGGGCGATGCAGTTCACAGTTATGCCGAACGGCCCGAGCTCGTGCGCCATCTGCCGGGTGAACCCGATCTGTCCCGCCTTTGCGCTGGTGTAGGCCTGGATGCCGGTCAGGCTGACGCCGCGGCCCGCCCCCGAGGAGATGTTGACGATCCGGCCCCAGCGGCGCTCCTTCATCAAGGGGACCGCAGCCCGGGTGCACAGGAACGCGCTGTACAGATTGGCCCGCACGACGGCGTCCCAGGCATCGTCGGTGACCTCCTCGATCGGCCGGCCCACCTGCCCCACGACGCCCCCGGCGGTGTTGACCAGGATGTCGACGCCGCCGAGGGAGCCGAAGAACTCCCTGACCTCGCCGGGGTTGGTGAGGTCGGCCCGGTCCTTGTCGACCCCGTGGGTGTCCGCGCCCTCGCCGCGGAGCGCCTCGGCGATCGCGGAGCCGATGCCGTGGGCCGTGCCGGTCACCACGGCGGTCTTGCCGGCCAGCGTCCCGGCGGTCACCGGAGCCACCCGGTCTCGAGCAGTTCACGTACCTCGGCCACGCCGGCGTCCCAGACGACCTGCATGTCCTCGTCCGGCCGTGCGTAGGCGCCGCCCAGCATGCCGTCCGGCGCCGCGGTCCTGACCTGCGCCGGGCCGAGCTGCCCGACGAGGTCGCGGGGAATGACCGGCTTGGGCTCGGGCGGCATGTCCGCTCCGGCGACCCTGGTCCATGCGAAGTTCTCCACCCAGCCTCCGTGCATCTGGTCGCGGTCGAACTGATCCGCGGCCGCCGTTGTCTTCGGCGCGTTGTACCAGCTGTGGAACAGCACCTGCACCCGGTCCGGCCGGGGCTGGCAGATCCACTCGCGGATGAACCCGGTTGCCGGCGCGTTGCCGCCGTGCCCGTTGACGATCGCGATCTTGCGGAAGCCCTGCGCCGCCAGGCCGTCAAGGAGGTCGCGCAGCACCTCGATGTAGGTGGTGATGCGCAGGCTCATGCTTCCGGGGAAGGCGGCGAAATAGGGAGCCATCCCGAACGGGAGCGCCGGCAGCACCGGCACGCCGAGCGGCTCGGCGGCCTCGACCGCCACCCGCTCGGCCAGGATCGCGTCGGTTCCCAGCGAGAGGAAGCCGTGCTGCTCGGTCGATCCGGTCGGCAGGACGATCCGGTCGTCGCGGCGCAGGTACTCCTCGATCTGCATCCAGTTGGCGTCGAACAGCCGCAAACTTCACCTCAGCGTCATCGCAGGTCACAAGGCTTCTGGATGATAACGCAAACCCGGTCACCGGCCCCATCCAGGACCTGCTTGACACAGAAAAGTCAACAAGCGTAGATTTCATCAAGTGTTGAGTTAGTCCGCCGCCACTGCCGGGGAGCGCTCGATGTGGGCGATGGTTGCCAAGGAGTTCCGTCAGCTGAGGCGCGACCGCCGGACCGTGGCGATGATGATCGTGCTCCCGGTCCTCCTGCTGGTCGTCTTCGGCTATGCCGCGAACTTCGACGTCCATGACATCCCGACCGTGGTGGTGGGCCCGGGAGCGCGCCAGGCCGCGGCGGCACTGCGGCCGCCGTTCGACGTGACCGACATTGCCCCGGCTGCTGGCGAGTCCGCGGCCCGTTCCCGGCTCCAGGACGGCCAGGCGGTCGTCGCGGTGGTCACCGGCAGCTCCGGCGTGGACGTGCTGATGGACGGGACGCAGCTGTTCTCGGTCGAGACCGCCGAGACCGCCCTGGCCAGGCTCGCCGCCACCCGGGGCGCGGGACCGGCCGGGGCGGGTGAGGCGGGTGGGGCGGGGGGAAGTCCGGTCAGGGAGCAGGTGCTCTACAACCCGAAGCTGACCACCTCGTGGGTGATGGTTCCCGGCCTGGCGGGCCTGATCCTGGTGTTCGTCGGCACGCTGATCACCAGCCTCGGGGTGGTCAGGGAACGGCAGACCGGCACGCTCGAGCAGCTGGCGGTGATGCCGCTGCGCGCCGGGGACGTGATCGCGGGCAAGATCGCCCCGTACCTGATGGTCGCCGCTGTCGACCTCACCGCGATCGTGCTGATCGGGATGGGCCTGTTCGGCGTGCCGTTCACCGGCAACGTCGCCACGTTCGCCCTCGGCGCGGCCCTGTTCCTGCTGGTGACCCTCGGCATGGGCGTGCTGATCTCCACGGTCTCGCAGAACCAGGGCCAGGCCATCCAGCTCGCGTTCATGACGATGCTGCCGCAGGTGCTGCTGTCCGGGCTGATTTTCCCGGTCGCCTCGATGGCCGCGGGCGTGCGGTGGATCTCCTACCTGTTGCCGCTCACGTACTTCACCGAGATCAGCAGGGGCGTGATGCTCAAGGCCACGCCAATCTCCGCGCTCTGGCAGCCGATCGGGCTGCTGGCCCTCCTCGCGGTCGTGGTGCTGGGCCTGGCGATCGTCCGGTTCCGCCGTGACCTCACGCCGGGCGGCCGCCGCGCCGCCAAGGACGCGCAGGCCCGCGGCGCCGGCAGCGAGGCGGTGGCCGCGTGACGTGGGGCCTGGATGACGTGCGCGTGAGCTTCGGCCACCGGGCCGCGCTGGACGGCGTGACCGTGCTGGCCAGCCCGGCGCAGGTCGCGGTCGTGGTCGGCGGCGACGGAGCCGGCAAGTCGACCTGCCTCAGGGCGCTCGTCGGCCTGGTGCGGCCGCAGGCGGGGACGGTGCGCCGCCCGGCCAGGCAGCGCATCGGGTACGTGCCGGCCACCGTCGGCCTGTACCCGGACCTGACCGTTCAGGAGAACCTCGACTTCGGCGCGCGCGCGTACCGGCTGGCCGCCGGTCAGCGGGGCCAGCGGGAGCAGCAGCTGCTCGAGCGCACCGGCCTGGCCGGCGTCCGCTCGCGGCTCGGCGGCCAGCTTTCCGGCGGCATGCAGCGCAAGCTGGCGGTGACGCTGGCGCTGCTGCACGCGCCGGACCTGCTGGTGCTCGACGAGCCGACCACCGGGGTGGACCCAGTCAGCAGGGTGGAACTATGGCGGCTCATTTCCGGCGCCGCTGCGCAGGGGACCGCCGTCGTGGTGGCCACGACGTACGTGAACGAGGCCGCCCGCGCCGCCTCCGTGGTGCTGCTGGAGGGCGGGAAGGTGCTGGCCAGCGGCTCGCCCGACGGCATACTGCGCGGCGTCCCCGGTGCGGTCGGCGCCGCGGTGCGCCCGGGCGCCGGACGCCCGGGTGCGCTGTCCTGGCTGCGCGGCACCGGCTGGCGGGTGTGGGCGCCGGACGGCGAGCTGCCCGCCGGGGCCGAGCGGGCCGCCCCCGACTTTGACGACGCGGTGGTGGTCGCCGAGCTGGCCGCCCAGGCGCAGCGGTGACGCCGATGGACGCCCTGGCCGAGGCAGCCGCGGTCTCGAGGCGTTTCGGCTCGTCCACCGCCGTGCGCGCCGTGAGCCTTTCCGTGGCAGCCGGGGAGGTGGTGGGCCTGCTCGGCGCGAACGGCGCTGGCAAGACGACCCTGATCCGGCTCCTGCTTGGCCTGCTGCGGCCGAGCGAGGGGAGCGTCCGCCTGTTCGGCTCGCCCCCTTCGGTCGCCGGCCGGCGGCGCGTCGGGTACGTGCCGCAGACCCTGGGCCTGTACGCGGACCTCACCGTCGCCGAGAACTGGAGCTTCACCGGCACGGCGTTCGGCATCAGGGCCACGCTGCCGGGCAGCCTCGCAGGCGTGCGAAGCGAGCTGGCCGGTACGCTGCCGCTGGGTACCCAGCGGGAGGTCGCGTTCGCCGTGGCCCTCGCGCACCGGCCCGAGCTGCTGGTGCTCGACGAGCCCACCTCCGGCGTGGCGCCGCTCGGGCGGGCCCGGCTGTGGGAAGAGATCCGCGAGGCCGCCGACGGCGGCGCCGGCGTCCTGGTGACCACCCACAATATGGAGGAAGCGCAAGAATGCGACCGGCTTGTGGTGATGGCGGACGGGAGGGTCGTGATCGGCGGCACCGTTGCGGACGTTATCGGTGACCGAGAGGTGGCCGAGGTCCGGAGCGCCGGCTGGGCTCGCGCCTTCAGCGTGCTCGACGCCGGCGGCTTTGAGGTCCAGGTGCACGGCCAGGGGATGCTGCGCGTGACAGGCCAGGCGGCGGACGTGCACAGGGCGCTGGCCGCCGCCGGGATCGATGCCACCGTGCGCATGGTCGGGGCCAACCTCGAGGAGGCGTTCGTGGCCATCGTCTCGGGTCCGGCGGTGGCATGACGCGCACCGGCCGCCGCCCGGGAACCCCGGACACCAGGGAGAACATCCTCGCCGTGGCCCGGCGGGGGTTCGCCACCCGCGGCTACGACGCGACCTCGCTGCGCGGCATCGCCAACGACGCGAAGGTCGACCCGGCGCTGCTGATCCACTACTTCGGCACCAAGGAGGGGCTGTTCGCCGCCGCGACCGGCCTGCCGACCGGGCTGTCGGAGCTGTTCGCGGCGCGGCAGGACCCGACGCTGCCCGACTTCGCCGAGGACCTTGTCCGGTCCTACCTGAGGTTCGTCGACAGCGACCAGAGCCGCAACGCGATCCTGGCCCTGGTCCGGTCCGCCGTCTCGAACGAGAAGGCGGCCGCCATGCTCAGGGAATTCCTCGCGGCCGAACTGCTGCCGGTGATCGCCTCCCGGACCAGGCACGAGAACGCACCGCTGCGGGCCAGCCTGGTCGCGGCGCAGCTGATGGGCGTCGCGATGCTCCGGCACGTCGTCCGGCTCGACCCGGTCGCCAGGGCCACCCCCGACGAGATTGTCGCGCTGGTCGCGCCGGTGATCGAGCAGTACCTGCGCTAGGCGCCGGCAGCGCGGCGGCCGGCGGCCTCGAGCAGCACCGCGAGCTCGCCGACCAGGTGGCCGGCCAGCGCGTCGAGGTCGGGGATGAGCTCCCGGCACGACACCAGCCCGAAGTGCAGCTGACCCAGGTAGCCGACCAGGGTGATGTTCAGGCCCTGCCCGTCGGTGATCACCGACACCGGGTAGTGCGCCAGCAGCCTCGCGCCGCACAGGTAGACGGGCACGTTCGGGCCGGGAACGTTGGAGATGCACAGGTTGAACGGCGGCAGCCGGTGCAGCAGGCCGGTGGCGAACACGACCCGGGCGGCGCGGGCCGTCAGCGCCGGGGGAGCGAAGTCGCTGATCTGGTCGACCAGCCCCTGCGGGATCGCCGCCTGCTGGGCTTTCGCGATCTTCGTGGCGGCGTGCACGATCTCCAGCCGCCGTCCGGGGTCGGCGACGTGGGTGGGCAGCATGGCGAGCATCGCCGACACCTTGTTGCCGAGGGCGCCCTGGCTGGCCGGGTCGCGGATCGACACCGGGATCATGGCGATCAGCGGCGCGCCGGGCAGCGCCTCGCGGTCGGCGAGCCAGCGCCGCAGCGCGCCCGCGCACATCGCCATCACCACGTCGTTGACCGAGACGCCGAAGGCGTTCTTCACTGCCTTGACCTGGTCAAGGGGCACGCTGCGGAACGCCACCCGGCGGTGCGGCGTGACCGGCCTGTTGAACGGTGTCGCCGGGGCGCGCCCGGGCACGCTCGGAATCACCGCCCCGTCGCCGCGGCCCAGCCCCAGCATGCCGCCGAGGAACGCGCCGACCGCCGGGCCCAGAGTCGGCAGCAGGCGCACGAACTGGTTGGCCACCTGAACCGTCTGCACCGGCCGCCACGCCATCCGCGCCGCCGCGAGTACAGCCATTGCTGGGGTCCCTGGCCTGTTTTCGGGCCTGAACGCGACGGAAGGTGGCAGCTCGCGTCCGCCAGGGGCGAGATCGAGCAGCACGGTGAGCAGCTCGGCGCCGGACGCGCCGTCGATCGCAGAATGGTGGATCTTGGTATAGACCGCCGCCCGCCCTTTGGCCAGGCCGGTGATCAGGTAGATCTCCCACAGCGGCCGGCTCCGGTCCAGCGGCCGGGCGTGCAGCCGGGCCACCTGCTCATTGAGCTGCGCGTCCGAGCCCGGCTGCGGCAGCGCGATCTCGCGGATGTGATATTCGATGTCGAAGCCGGCGTCGTCGATCCAGTACGGCTGGTCGAGGCCGAGCGGCACGTTGAGGATCTTGCGGCGCAGCACCGGCACGAGCGGGAGCCGCTCGCCCAGCACCTCGGTGAGCCGGGCCAGCGTGAGCGGCTCGGGCGCCGCGCTGGGATCGAGGATGCACAGCCCGCCGACGTGACCGGTGCTGTTGGCGGTCTCGAAGGCCAGGAACGCGGCGTCGAGCCCGGTGAGCTGCTGCATCTGTCCTCACTCCTCAGCGGCCCGGGAACAGCCGCCGCAGCAGCGGCGGCGGCCGGAAGGGGCGCCACCGCCCGGCCGGGGTGGCGAGCCGGTCGGCGATCAGCCACAGCGTCGCGGGGTCGGTGCCGAACCCGAGGTGGCCGCACCGGACCTCGACGTTCTCGTGCTGCGCCGTTTCCGGCTCGATGCAGGCCTGCCAGGACACGATGCCGTCCCGCCGCGAGTAGACGGCCGTGGACGGGACGGCGATCGGGCGGCCGACCTGCTCGGGCGTGGGAACCCGCGCGCCGTCCGCGTGCAGGTGACGGCGGCGGCGGTAGGCGCCGTCGGCCCGGCTCTGCCGCGGGTCGGTCAGCGCGAACGGGCTGCCCAGGGTGATCACGCCGCGGACCTGCCCGGGATGCTGGCGCGCCAGTTCCCTGGCGTAGATACCGCCGAGGCTCCAGCCCACCACCGACACCGGGCCCCCGGTGCGGACGGCGAGGGCCGCCAGCGCCAGCGGGAGTCCGTCGAGCACGGCGTCGGTCGGGCCCAGGTTGCGCCCCAGGTCCCAGCCGCGCACGTCATAGCCGAGCCAGCGCAGGAACCGCCGCAGCACGGCCGTGCTGGTGTCCGTGGCCAGCAGGCCAGGGACGACGAGCACGCCGTGGCGGTCACCGCGCGGCGCGGTGGCCAGCCACGGCGCGGCCAGCGGCAGGAACGCGAGGCCGGCGAGCCCCCGCGCGGGCTCGGTGAGGTAGAGCCCCGCCGACGGCCCGGACACCGGGCGCGTGGTGCCCCCGGCCTGTGCCGCTTCCCCGGCGACGTACATGGCTGCCCACTTCCGCCCGCGGCCACCGAAAGCCGCCGATCGACCTCTGCTATTTGTCTCACGAACGGTGCCAAGGCGCCACGCGCGCGGATGTGCCGTTCGCCTATAGCGGACCGGGAGGTGGCAGCGCTTGGTGAGCGGTGGACGGGGTTACGGTCGGAGCGTGGCTGGTTTCGTGGCGCGATATGACCAGATGGCCGATTTCTACGAGCAGCGGTCGGGCAAGAGCGTCAGCGACCCGGCCACCGCCGCGCTGCTGGATCTCGCGGGGGACGTCCGCGGGCTGCGGCTGCTGGAAGCCGCCTGCGGGCAGGGCCGGGTGG
>JASHQP010000544.1 GCA_030039095.1 Streptosporangiaceae bacterium | reverse complement strand
GTGGCCGCCGTCGCGGCCGGCGGGGCGCGGCCCGAGCCGCTGGAACGGCTGAAACAGCCGGTCGACCTCGGCGGCCGGGATTGCCTGCCCGGTGTTTGCCACCGACAGGACCACGTGACCGTTGCTGGCCGCGGTGGTGACCTGGACGTCGCCGCCGGGAACGTTGTGCCGGACGGCGTTGTCGATCAAGTTCGCCGCGAGCTGCTGGACGAGGAGCGGATCACCCTCGACGACGGCGGGGCCGATATCGGCGTGAACGTTCAGGTCCAGGCGGCTGATCGCGGGACTGGCGGCTGCCAGCGTGGCGCTGGTGACAGCCGCCAGGTCGACGGACTCGTGATCGCCCGGGTCGGCTTCGCTGTCGGCCAGGGTGAGCAGCGCCTCGAGGAGGCGTTCCTGTTCGGTGTTGGAGGCCAGCAGTTCGCGGCTGACGGCCTGCCAGGTATCGGTGGTGGCGGCCGGATCGGCGCTCGTGACCTGCAGCAGGGTGCGTTCGCGGGTCAGCGGCGTGCGCAGCTCATGGGAGGCGTTGGCGGCGAACCGCCGCTGCGCCTCGAACGAGGATTCCAGCCGCGCGAACAGGCCGTCGAGGGTGTCGGCGAGTTCCTTGAGCTCGTCGTCGGGTCCGCGCAGGGCCAGCCGCTCGTGCAGGCTGCTGGCGGAGATCTTCCGTGCTGCCGCGGTGATCGTGCTCAGCGGGCGCAGCACCCGGCCGGCCAGCAGCCAGCCGACCGCGGCGGCCGCCACGACGATGACCGCCAGGGATATGACGGAGGCGATCAGCAACTGCTGCCGGTCGATGCTGACCTGGCCCAGACCAGCAACCGTCACGACAGCCCGCGCGCTGGCCGCATGCGCGGCGGCGGAGGTGGGGTGCTTGGCGTGCTGGCTGGGAACGCTGAATACGTCGTAGGGGCCCGCCCGCCGGATATAGGCGGCGGGGAGCCTGAACAGGTCGTAGCGGCCTTCCCGCTGGACATCGGCGGCCGGGGCTCTGAGGGTCAGGCCAGAGCTTGGCGACGGCGCGAGCAGGCGCCCGCGGAGCCTCGTCGCCCAGAAGAGCAGGAAGGTGGCGGCGAGCACCGCCGCGCTGCCTGCGCCGCATATGAGGAACGCCACGCCGTACAAGGCGGTCAGGCGCATCCGGGCGGTGCCCCGCGGCGGCCGTGGCCGGCCCGGGGTCCGCGGAAGCGGGATCGGCATCAGGGTTCTCCGATTCGGTAGCCGCTGTCCCGGACGGTCTGGATCACGGGAGGGTCGCCGAGCTTGGCCCGCAGCCGGCGGATGGTGGTCTTGACGGTGCTGGTGAACGGGTCGGCCGCTTCGTCCCACACCCGTTCCAGCAGTTCCTCGGCTGAGACCGGCCGTCCGTCGGCGGCGAGCAGGCATTCGAGCACAGCGAGTTCCTTGGTCGTGAGCGGCAGCCGCCGTCCGGCGCGCACTGCGACGCGGCGTGCCGGGTCAAGGCTCAGGTCACCGTGGGCGAGGGTGGCCGGGAGTGGCGCGACGGCGCGGCGTCCCAGGGCCCGGATGCGCGCCGTCAGCTCGGCGAAGTCAAACGGCTTGGGCAGATAATCGTCGGCGCCAAGATCGAGCCCCTCGACCCGGTCCCTGACCGAGGTGGCCGCGGTGAGCATCAGCACCCGGCTTTCGGATCTGCCGTCGGCGAGCGTCCGGCAGACGTCGTCGCCATGCGTGCCGGGCAGGTCCCTATCCAGCACCACCACGTCATAGCGGTTGACCGCCAGCCGCTCCAGGGCCTCTTCGCCGTCGAGGGCGACGTCGACGGCCATCCCCTCGCGGCGAAGCCCGGCCGCGACCGCCGTGGCCAGGATCTCGTCGTCCTCGGTTACCAGAACTCGCACGCTTTCCAGGTTCGCAGGCCGAAGGTGACAGCCAGGTGACATTTTCGGTCACCGTCGCGTTACCGCTCACTTTGTACAAAAGGCCTCAGCCAGAAAGTCACGAGAAACACGCGACGATCCACCCCCGGCTTTGAGGAGGCCGCGATGAAATACACGACCAGCGCCAAGCGGGACCTGCGGCGCGCGGGAGCCCTGGCCGCCGTTGCGGCCGCCGCCATGCTGGCCACGGCGTGCGGCGGCAGCACCTCGTCCTCGGCGAGCGCGCCGGCCTACGCGCAGGTGCTCTCGCTCGCGCAGTGCATGCGCAGCCACGGTGAGCCCGATTTCCCCGACCCCAACTCGTCCGGGAGTTACTCGCTGACCTCAACCGGTGAGCTCGAGGGCGCCAACGGCTCGTCGATAAACGTCAACAGCAGCGAGGCGCAGTCGGCTTACGGCGATTGCCGGCATCTGCTGCCCGGCGGCCCGTCGATATCAAAGCTGGAGCAAATAGAGCAGGAGGAGCAGCAACAGCAGGCGAAGACGCTCCCGGCGCTGCTGAAGTTCCAGCAGTGCGTGCGCAGCGACGGCGAGCCGAACTTCAGCCTTGGACTGGGCGGCCAGAGCCCGGTCGCCAGTAAGGGTTCCGTCAACCCCAACTCGCCGCAGTTCCAGGCCGCTTTGCATGCCTGCCAGCATTTGCTGCCGGCCGGGGCCCATCTGCAGTTCCACTCCTCGTCCTCAAAGTCATGAACGAGACCGTCTCCCATGCCGGGGAAGCCGGCCAGCGAGAGGGCGCCGGGGCCACCGCCGCAACCGGACGCGGCAGCGAGGCGCATCCGAGCACCCGGCGCCGCCGGGTGCTCGCGGTGATGACGTTCGTGCTGCTCGTGGTGGTCTTGGCGGGCGCGGGCATCGCGTGGCACGCGGGGGCGTTCGGATCGCGAGACCCGGCCGGTACCACACAGGGCGCGCCGGCGCCGGCGACCCAGCTGGTGGTCCGCGAGGACCTGTCGTCGCAGACGCCGGTGACGGCGACCCTCGGCTACGGCGGGTCGTACACCGTGCGGGGGCAGGGCGGCGGCGCGCTGACCTGGCTGCCGTCGGCGGGCCAGGTGATCGGTCAGGGGCAGGTGCTGTACCGGGTCGATAACGGCACCCCGGTGGTGCTGCTGCACGGGTCGGTACCCGCCTGGCGGGACCTGGATGAGGGGCTGACCGGCGCGGATGTGGGCCAGCTCAATCATGACCTGGTGGCGCTCGGCTATGCCAGTGGCTCCGAAACGAGCGCGCTGGGCTGGGACTACTACTCATGGCAGACGGAAGACGGGGTGCAGCAGATGGAGTCGGCGCTGGGGGTTTCCAGCCCGTCGGGATCGCTGCCACTGGGGTCGGTGGTGTTCGAGCCGGATGCGATCCGGGTCACCAGCGTGCTGGGCAGCCTCGGCAACCCGGCGGCAGGCCCGGTGCTGGCGGCGACCTCGGACCAGCACGTGGTGACGATCGAGCTGAGCACCGCCCAGGAGACCGAGGTGGCGCTGGGCGACGCGGTCACGGTTACGCTGCCGGACGGTGCCAGCACGACCGGGAAGATCTCGTCGGTCGGCACGGTGGCGTCCGGGCCGACCGACAACGCGACGATCCAGGTGACGGTGGCGCTAACGCATCCGGCGGCGGCCGGGAACCTGGACCAGGCGCCGGTGACGGTATACATCACGACCGCCAGCAGCAGCGGCCCGGTGCTCGCGGTGCCGGTAGCGGCGCTGCTGGCCCAGTCCTCGGGCGGCTACGCGGTCGAGGTGACCGGGACCGGCGGGAAGCGGCGGCTGGTGCCGGTGACCGTCGGGATCTTCGATGACAACTCCGGCATGGTGCAGGTCACCGGGGCGCTGACGCCCGGCGAGCGCGTCGTGGTGCCGGCCACGTGAGGCGCACATGAACGCGGTCTTGCGAAGCACCGCGCCCGCAGAAACCGTGCTGGAACTGGATCGGGTGTCGAAGGAGTACCCGGGGTCGCCGCCGGTCCGGGCGCTGGATGAGGTGAGCGTCGCGATGGCGGCCGGTGAGCTGGTCGCGGTGGTCGGGCCGTCCGGGTCGGGCAAGAGCACGCTGCTGCATCTGATGGGCACCCTGGACCGGCCCTCCACCGGGACGGTGCGGGTCACCGGCCTGGACGTGGCCCGGATGAGTGACCGGGAGGTGTCCGCGCTGCGGGCGCGCAGGATCGGGTTCGTGTTCCAGCAGTTCTTCCTCGCCGAACATCAGAGCGTGCTGGCGAACGTGGCGGATGGGCTGCTGTACGCGGGCGCGCCGCGCGGCGCGCGGCGC
>JASHQP010000543.1 GCA_030039095.1 Streptosporangiaceae bacterium | reverse complement strand
GGCGCGGTCATCGCGCTCGGCAATGGCGCAGGAAATGGGGCCGACGCCATACCGCTGCTGGCCGGCCGCGAGCCGGTGGGCGGCGCGCCCGCCGCGTACGTCTGCCGGGATTTTGCCTGCCGGCTGCCGGTATCGGAGCCGGAGGAGCTGCGCGCGGAGCTCACGCCCGGCCACCCCTAGGGGATAGCAGCCGCCATTACCGAACCCGCCGGTATGGACAGCTGTGTGCCTTTCGTTGCATGGTGATCTGGTGGCTTGCGCCAAAGGCCGGTAACCGGGAAGACCGGGAGGGAAGCAGTGCAGCTGCGCGACGGAGCACGTCGCATGCTGGCAACGCTCGGGGCCGGTCTGGTGGCGCTGACCCTGGCGGCCGCCGGCAACGCTCCCTCCGCCCTCGCGGCTCCCGCCGGTGCGCAGTCCGGATCCGGCGTGCAGCCCCCGGCCGAAGCCGGTGCTGCCACCCAGGTGCTCCCCGGCCCATCCGGGTCAGCCTCGGTCACGGTCGCCCGCCTCCCCGGGCCATCCCCCGCCTTGGCGCCCCTGCGCAGGCTGCTCGAGGCGGACCTGTTCGTGGTCGCGCCCGCCACGCTGCCCAGCGGCGTCGCGACCGCGGTGCAGCGGCTGCGCGGCGTGGCCGCCGCCGAGCCGCTCGACGCGGCCAGGCTCGAGGTGGACGGCAAGCTCACCGCGATGCTCGGGGTGGACCCGTCGGCGTTCCGCGCGTTCGCCGCCAAGCCAACCGCACAGTCGCTCGGTCTGTGGAAGAACGTGGCGGCCGGCGGCGTGGCCGTCTCGTACACCATGAGCAAGCTGGACAACCTGCCGATCGGCCACGCGGTCCGGGTGACCGGCCGGCGTACCGAGGATCTGCCCGTGGCCGGCCTCGGCACGGTTGGCATCGGCGGGGTCGACGCCGTGGTCTCTGACGCCGTGGCCCGCTCGCTCGGGATACCGGCGGACAACGCGATCGTGATCAGCGCGCCGCGCGCCGACCTGAGCACGCTGATGAAGCAGATCAAGAAGCTGCTGCCGCGCGGCGCTGCCGTCGCGTCACTGGTTGCCCAGTCGGCGTCGTCGGGCGTTGCCGAGACCGGTGGCGCGGCCGGGATCGCCGGGACGGCCGCCGACGGGCCCGGCCTGACCTACGCCGAGGCGGTCGCCTTCCTCGAGGCGGCCGAGAGCAGGCTGGGCATGCCCTACGTATGGGGCGGCGACGGGCCGACCGATTTCGACTGCTCCGGCCTGGTGCAGTGGTCGCTCGCCCAGGCGGGAGTGGTCATGCCGCGTGTGGCCGCCGAGCAGGCCCTGACCGGCCCGCAGGTCCCCCTGAGCGAACTGCAGCCGGGTGACCTGCTCTTCTACCACACGGATCCGACGGCTCCCGACTACATCTCGCACGTGGCCATCTATCTCGGGGGCGGGAAGATGGAGCAGGCCCCGGAGCCCGGGCTTGACGTCGAGATCGTCCCGGCGGACTTCGGCTCCGAGTTCGCCGGCGCCGTGGCGGTGTACCCGAAGGTCGCCGCCCAGGTCGCCGGCGACCCGGGCGCCTGACCCGCCCCAGCGCACCGAAGCCGGCCCATGTGCCGAGCGCCCGGGTGGGTGGGGCCCCGGGCGGTGGGATGATCTTGCCAGTATTCAGCTCACAGCGTAATCTTAATTACATGAGTACAGGAGATGAGGCGAGCGCGGCCGGCTCGGCTGCCGAGCGGCTCCGCGGGTGGTTCGCCGGCCGCATGCCCGGCGACTGGTTCACCGGGGTGCCGGAGATCAGCCTCGACCGCGAGGAGATCTCGGTCGTCGGCGAGTTGCCGGCACCGGAGGCACCCGAGGGGATCACCGACGCGGAGCGCGCCAAGGCCGCCGAGGGACACAGCCGGCGGTTCCGCGAGCAGACCCGGCAGCAGCGTGTCGAGATCGCCCGCGAGGCCGAGCACCGGTTTGGCCGCAAGGTCTCCTGGGGTGTGATCTGCAACGAGAAGAAGGTGATGTTCACCACATTCTCGGTCCCGGTGATGACCAGGCTCCGCCAGCCGGAGCGACTCGTGCTCGACACGCTGGTGGACGCCGGGGTGGCGCGCAGCCGCAGCGACGCTCTCGCGTGGTGCGTGCGGCTGGTCGGGGAGCACGAGGACACCTGGCTTGCCGATCTGAGGGATGCCCTGCGTCACGTTGAGCAGGTGCGCGCCGAGGGGCCCCGTTCGTCCTGAGGCTGCCCGCTCAGCCTGCGTCGTCGAGGGCCGCGGTGACGCGGCGGTGCGCCTGCCAGATTTCTTCGGGCAGGTGGGCGAACTGCTCGAGGTGCTCGGCGCGGTACTTCATCTCCTGCCGCCACCGCGGGATGTCGATCGTCAGGATCGTCTCGAGGTCGTGCGGGGCGATGGCGACCCCGTCGAGGTCGAGCTCGTCTTTGGTCGGGACGATGCCGACCGGCGTCTGCACGCCGTGGACCTCGCCCTCGGCCAGGCGCAGCAGCCAGAGCAGCGGCCGCAGGTTGTCGCGGTAGCCGGGCCACAGGTAGTGCCGGTCGTCGGGGTCGCGGGCGAACCAGTTGACGTGCGCGAAGATCGGCTGGCTCGCCGCAGCGCCGATGACGCTCAGCCAGTGCGCGGCGTAGGCGCCTTCGGGGTAGGACATGAACGGGCGCATCGACATCGGGTCGTAGCGCAGCAGGCCGTCGACGCCCTCGGCGGCGAACGTGGCCTCCGCGCCGAGCGTCAGCCCGTCATACACGCCCTCGGCGAGATCGGTGATCGCGCGGATGAGCGGCTCGCGGTCGCTCGCGCGGCCGCCGAAGATGATCGCGTCGACCGGGACGCCCCTCGGGTCGCCGGAATCCGGCGCGATGTTCGGCACGTTGGCCAGCGTCGTGGTGAACCGGCTATTCGGGTGCGCCCACGGCTTGCCCGCGTCCTCGGCTGACCGCTCGGAAATGAGCGCGCCGGTCCAGTCGCGCCAGCCGGTGACGTCGGCGGGCGGCTCCGGGGTGCGCCCCTCCCACCACACCTCCTGCGTGTCATCGTTGTACGCGACGTTGGTGAAGATCGTCCCGGTGCCCGGGGCCACCGATCCGAGCGCGGTCGGGTTCGTGGTCTCGTTGGTGTCCTTGGCCACGCCGAACACGCCGAACTCGGGG
Source organism: Streptosporangiaceae bacterium (assembly GCA_030039095.1). The sequence goes on along the minus strand of JASHQP010000543.1, from coordinate 53 downwards.
TTGATCGCGTAGATCTTGCCGTCACCGGGGTCGACGCGCAGCCACGCGATGTC
>JASHQP010000542.1 GCA_030039095.1 Streptosporangiaceae bacterium | reverse complement strand
CCGCCCTGCGCGACACCGGCACCCAGCAAGAACACCTGCCAGCCATGCAGACCCGTGCCCGGCTCTACGAGCTCACCCGCTACCAGTCCTACACCGCCTTTGACAACGACATCTTCAACTTCGAGATCCCTGGGGAGAACCCATGACCACTGCCACAGCCCCGCCGCAGATCAGGCGCGGTCTCGCGGGGGTTGTCGTCGACACCACGACGATCTCCAACGTCGTCCCCGAGACGAACTCACTGACCTACCGCGGCTACCCGGTCCAGGACCTCGCCGCGTCCTGCAGCTTCGAGGAGGTCGCGTACCTGATCTGGCACGGCGAGCTGCCCGACGCCGGGCAGCTGCGCGCCTTCACCGCCCGGGAACGGGCGCAGCGCGAAGTGACCCGCTCGACCATCGCGATCACCGGCCAGCTGCCCGCCACCTGCCATCCCATGGACATGCTCCGCACCGCCGTCAGCTGCCTGGGTGCCGAGGACCCGGGCGAAGACGATAACAGCCCCGCAGTGAATCTGGCCAAAGCCGAGGCGATGCTCGCCCGGCTGCCCACCATCGTGGCCCACGACTTCCGCCGCCGCCGTGGCCTGGACCGTATCCCGCCCGACCCTGCCCTCGGCTTTTGCGCCAACTTCTTCCGCATGTGCTTCGGTGAGCTGCCCGCCCGCGAAGTGGCCGACTGCTTCGAGACCTCGATGATCCTCTACGCCGAGCACAGCTTCAACGCCTCAACCTTCACCGCCCGGGTGGTCGCATCGACCCTGTCCGACATCTACTCCGCGGTCACCGCCGCCATCGGCGCGCTCAAGGGACCCCTGCACGGCGGCGCCAACGAGGCGGTCATGCGGATGATGCTCGAGATAGGCGACCCCGCCGCAGCCGCCAGCTGGCTGCACGGCCAGCTCACCCGCAAGCAGAAGATCATGGGCTTCGGCCACCGCGTGTACTCCGACGGTGACTCCCGCGTCCCGACCATGAAAGCCGCTCTGGTGAAGATGGCGGAACTGGGCGACGGCGAGAAATGGCTCGACATGTACGCCGCGCTGGAGCAGGCCATGCTCGCCGAGAAGGGAATCCACCCCAACCTCGACTTCCCGTCCGGCCCCGCCTATTACCTCATGGGCTTCGACATCCCCATGTTCACGCCCCTGTTCGTGATGTCCCGCATCACCGGGTGGACGGCCCACATCATCGAGCAGCTGGCCGCCAACGCCCTCATCCGGCCGCTCAGCTCCTACACCGGACCCCGGCAACGGCCCGTCCCGCAGCCAGCCGACCGGCTAGTGCGCTGACGACCAACTGGACGCCGCGGATGGGGCCGGCGCGGTCGGTACGGGAACACCATTCGCTACGTGATCACTTACACAGACGGCCGCTCCTGTTGTTAGTTGCCGTTCAGGGCGAGTGGCAACACCTCTGGCCTCTCTGCCGCCGCCTAGACCGAAGTTACGGCTAATTCGGTAGGCGGTTCTGGCCCTGACCTGCTGTTTTGCCAGATTATCTGGGTGTGTTCTGGCTACTTCAAGGTGAGCGGCACCGGGGCGCCGAGCAGGCGGAAGGCTTCGCGCTGGGCGCTGGTCGGCTCGGCCAGCATCGGCACGGTGGCGCGGGTGCCGGTGAACTGGACCTGGTTGCGGGTCAGGGTGGCCAGGTGCTCGAGTAGGCCGCGGAAGCTGCGGTAGGGCTGCCCGGCCGGGTCGTGCTGGTAGGACGCCTTAGCCTGCGCCCCGGCGGAGCGGCGGGCCGGGGTGACCGGGTTCGCCGGGGTGGGCGGGTGCTCGTCGGTGAAGGTCAGCGGCGCCCACGCCCGGCGCAGGTGCCGGGTCAGGTAGCAGGCCAGCATGCAGATCAGCACGTGCGCCTTGACGCGTTCTTCGAGCCAGTGGAACACCGGCCGCAGGTCCAGGTCGTCGGCTTTGATGTGCCGGAAATCGCGTTCGACGTATTTGAGGTTCTTGTACGCGGTTACCACGCCGGGGGCGTCCAGCTCGGCGGCGGGGATCGGGGTGCGCAGCACGTAGAAGCCGTCCAGGGCGGCCTCGGCATCGATCTGGTCCCGCCGGCGCGTCACGTCCAGGCTGGTGTCGGTGATGGTGACGGTGAAGTGCTTGGCGGTCTTGTATTTGCTGATCACCTTGCCCACCTCGACCCCGATCGGCCCGGCCCCGGCCAGTTTCCCGGCGGCGACCCGGGCGGTGAGGGGGGCCAGCAGCTTCTCGGTGGCGGCCAGCAGGTCTTCGCGCTTGCGGGCGCGTTCGGCGGCCAGCACCGGGTTGCGGCAGGCGATCAGCCGCTCGCCGGGGAAGTCCGGCGAGGTGATCTCGGCGAGATCCTGCTGATCGAACAAGGACAGCTGGAGCGGCCCGTCGTCGGCCATCAGCTTTTTGATGGCGGGGGCGCGCAGCGCGGTGATCCACCCGTAGGGGTCCGTCCGCGGGGTGCCGTCCTCCCGCTGGTTCAGGGCAGCGATCCGGGCGCTGGTGATCATGCCGCGGTCGCCGACCATGACCATCTTCTCCAGCGCGAACTTGTCCCGCACCACATCCACGATGCCGGTGAACGCGGCGGGGTCGCCGCTGTTGCCGGGCAGCACCCGGACCGCGACGGGCCGCCCCGCCGGGTCGGTGAGCAGCCCGTACTCGATCTGCAGCTTGCCCTTCTTGCCGTCCCGGGAGTACCCGCGCGCGGACAGCGGGCACTGCCGGCCTTCCATCCACGAGCTGGACAGGTCGAACAGCGCCATCCGCGCCGGGTTCACCGCCGGGGCCAGGTGCCGGGCCGCCAGGACGGCCTCGATGCTGTCCTGGCGGCCGGCCAGCCAGTCCATCGCCGCGTAGATGTCATCGGTGCTGGCGCCCTCCACACCCAGGTCGGTGCCGAGGGTGGTGTCGGCCCACCAGGTCAGGGTGGACAGCTTCGAGCCGGGCCGCACCACCCGGGAGATGACCAGCGCCAGCGCCAGGTCCCGGGCCGGCCCGGCCGGGCCGAGCAGCGCAGGCAGGCCCAGTTTCACCGCCATGGCGTGCACGGCGGCGACGTGGCCGTGCGGCAGCGACCCGGTGATCGTGACCGCCTCGCCAGCCGGGAGCAGCTGCTGGCCCTTCAGGCCGGCGTCGATCAGGTCGACGACGTGGCCCGGCAGCGCCGACAGGTTGGCGACGGTCTCGTTCTTGACCTTGCCAGCCTCACGGTAGGTGCGGCGCAGGTACGCCGAGGAGTAGTCCCGGCGGCGGCCCTGCTTGTCCACGTACCCGGTCTTGAAGACTCTGACTACGTGAACTTTCCCGCTGCCGTGCGCCATGCCCAGATCATAGCCGCATACCGGTGCAGTACCCGTGAGGACACGCCAGATATTCTGACTACACTCCGTGTACAGATGTGACCGAAACCGCAGTTCAGGGTGCAACGCTTACGGAGAGCTACGGCAACTTCGG
>JASHQP010000541.1 GCA_030039095.1 Streptosporangiaceae bacterium | reverse complement strand
CAGGATCCCGACCCTGGCGTGCGTGTCCGCGAAGATGGCCCGGTCCGACGCGATCAGGAAGTCGCAGCCGAGGGCCAGCTCCAGACCGCCGGTGAACGTGGCGCCGTTGACCGCGCCGATGACCGGCTTGGCCATCCGGCCGACCTGCGCGATGCAGTCGGCGGTGCCCGCCCTGCGGAAGTACGCGTCCCCGTCCCCAGGACTCCTGACATAGGGCTCAGCGGCCTGGATTCTCGTGGTCGCTGACCTGCGGTTCCGGCGTGTCGCTTCGTTCTTCTGCGCCATCTTCTTGAGAAAATAGATGCAGTGTCGGGAACTGCTGGGATGGGTGGATGATGGCTGCGATGCTGACTCAGCTGCCGCTGCCGGCGCTGCCCGCCGGCGCCGCCGAGATCGCCCCGGGGGTGGGTTTGGCCGTCGCTGTGGACGGCGGGCTGGTGTGGGTGCACGGGCTGGCCACCTTCGCGTGGGATAGCGGGGACGAGGCTGGCCGACGGCTGGCCGCGGTGCAGCTGGTGCGGCTGCGCGCTGCCAGCCAGGCCGCCGTCGCGGCGGCGTTCGGGGTGGATCCGGTCACCATCTGGCGGTGGGACCAGGCCCTTTCCGCGGCGGGAGTGGCCGGGCTGATCCCGGACCGGAAGGGGCCGAGGCGGGCCTCGAAGCTGACTGCCGAGGTGGTGACGCGGATCGCGGAGCTAGACGCGGCCGGTCACAGCCTGTCGGCGATCGCGCGGGCGGTCGGGGTGTCGACGTTCAGCGTCCGTAACGCGCTGGGCCGGGTCGCGCTTCGTCCTGCCAGCCAGGCCGGCGGCCCTGCGGCCGAGGTCGGCGAGGCAGCATGCGAGCGGCGGCCTGCCGGGGTGGCGGGGGATGAGCTTGCCGTGAGCGGCGCCGGGCCGGATGCTGCGGAAGAGGCGGCGGCGCTGCCGGTGCTGCCGGACCCGGTGCCCCGTGACGGCGAGCGGGCTATCGCCCGGTGGGGGCTGCTGGGCGAGGCGGCCCCGGTGTTCGCGCCGGGGGCGCGCTACCCGCTGGCCGGGCTGCTTTTGGCGCTGCCCGCGCTGGAAGCCGCGGGCCTGCTGGACTGCGCCCGGCAGGTGTATGGCCGGCTGCGCAGTGGGTTCTACGGCCTGGAGACAATGCTGGTCACGCTAGTGTTCCTCGCGCTGCTGGGCGAGCCGCGGGCCGAGGGCGCCACCCGCATCCCGCCCGGCGCGCTGGGCCGGGTGCTGGGCCTGGACCGGGCGCCGGAGGTCAAGACGATCCGCCGCAAGCTCGCCGAGCTGGCCGCCGCCGGGAAGGCCAGCGAGCTGGTGATGGCCCTGGCCCGCCACCACGCGCAGGCCAGGCCGGACGCCCTCGGGTTTCTCTACGTGGACGGGCATGCCCGCGCCTACTTCGGCACCCGCACGGTGCAGAAGACCCACGTGGCGAGGCTGAAGTTCCCCGCGCCCGCCACCGCCGAGACCTGGGTCGCCGACGCCGCAGGGGACCCGGTGCTCGTGGTGATGGCCGAGCCGTCGGAGTCACTGGCCGGTGAGTTGCGCCGGCTGCTCCCCGGGCTGCGCCAGATCACCGGCGAACGGCGAGTGACGGTCTGCTTCGACCGTGGCGGCTGGTCACCGGAGCTGTTCGCCGACATCCTGGACGCCAGGTTCGACCTGCTCACCTACCGCAAGGGCCGCGTCCCCGACATGCCCGCCACCGCATTCACCACCACCGGGCACCTCGACGAGCACGGCCGCCAGCACGGCTACGACCTGGCCGAGACCACCGCCGAGCTTGCCATCAGCAGCGGGCGCCGCGCGGGGCAGGTGCTCACCCTGCGGCAGGTCACCCGCCGCAGCGCCGACCGCCGCGGCCGCACCCGCCAGGTGCACATCCTCACCTCACGCCCGGCCGCTGACCTGCCCGCCGCCGAGGTCGCCTACCGGGCATCCTCACGCTGGCGGGAGGAGAACTACTTTCGCTACGCCCGCACCCACTTCGCCCTCGATGCCCTCGATTCTTACGCCGCCGCCCCCGACGACCCGGCCCGAAAGGTGCCCAACCCCGCCAAGAAGACTGCCGCAGCCCGGGTCAGGGACGCCGAGCACGCCGCCGCGTCCGCGGAAGCGGCCCGTGACGAGGCCCTGCTGCAACTGCGCAGCCCTGCCCCCGGGCAGGCGGTGGTCATCACCAACCAGCAGCTCAACACCCTCAACGCCCCGGCCGAGGCCGCATTCGCCGAGCTGGACGCCGCCCGGGCCGCCGCTGCGGCCACACCCGCCCGGATCCGGCTCGGCGACCTTCACCCCGGCACCGTGCTGCTGGACACAGAAACCAAGCTCATCACCCACGCGATCCGGATGGCCGCCTTCAACACCGAAGCCGCCCTGGCCCGTGCCCTGAACGGTCACTACGCCCGCGCTGAGGACGAGGCCTACGCCCTGGTCCGCGAAGCCCTCGCAGGCTCTGGCGACCTCCAGCCCGCCGGCGGCCAGCTGCGCGTCCGGCTCGACCCGCTCACCGCGCCCCGGCGGACCCGGGCCCTGACCACCCTGTGCGACCAGCTCAATGCCACCGCCACCCTCTACCCCGGCACCGATCTGCTCCTGCACTACGAGGTCAAAACCCACCCCGGACCTGCATAAAAGATCTCTCTAGTGTCAGGAGTCCTGGGCCCGTTCGCGTGATCGTTTCGGCGGGCTGGTTGTCGGGGTCGGGGTGCCGCTGGCCGATGTGTATCTGGAGTTCCTGGGCGGGCGATGCCGGCCGAACACGGTGCTGGCGGCGGCCTACGACCTCAAGGTCTTCTTCACGGTCGTGGCCAAGCCGCCCGGCGAAGTCGGGCCTGCCGATGTGCTGGCGTTCATCACTGCGCAGCGCACTGGCCGCGCCGGCGAGCATGGCGTGCTGCAGCCGCTCGATGGCGGGGGCGAGCCTGCCGGGGTGTCGAGTGCGACAGTGCGCCGGCGCCTGTCGGTGGTATCGGGTTTCTTCGCGT
>JASHQP010000540.1 GCA_030039095.1 Streptosporangiaceae bacterium | reverse complement strand
TCCGGACCGGCCCCCGACACCGGCCGCCCCGCCAGCTGACCGTCGCCGGGGCGGCCCCCGGGCGCCCCGGCGACCCCTCCGCTTCAGCCGGCTTCGGCGCGGCTCGCCTTGCTGATCAGGAAGCGCGCCCGGGCCGCCCGCACCGCGTCGGACAGCTCGCCCAGGTCGTAGGCGCCGTGGTGGCGCCTGCCGTTGATGAAGAACGTCGGCGTGCCGGACACCCCGCTGAGGTCGGCCGAGTCCACATCCTCGTCGATTCTGCCGGCACCGATGTCGTTCTCCAGGTCGCGGGCGAACCGCGCGGCATCCAGGCCGAGCTCGCCCGCGTACCCGATCAGGTCCTCGGCGGTGAGCGCGCCCTGGTGCTCGAGCAACTGGTCGTGCATCTCCCAGAACTTGCCCTGGGCCGCCGCGGCCTCGGAGCCTTCGGCGGCGAGCTGCGCGTGCGGGTGCACGTCGCCCAGGGGCAGGTGCCGCCAGATGTAGCGGACGTCGCCGGAGTCGGCGAGCATCTCCCGGATGGCCGGCTCGGCCTCCCCGCAGTAGGGGCACTCGAAGTCGCCGTACTCCACCACCGTGACCGGCGCCTTGGCCGGGCCGCGAACATGGTCACGGCGCGGGTCGACCGGCACCACGAGGTCGATGACCGTGTCGGCGGTGCCCAGCAGCGCACGCACCCGCAGCCGCTTCGGCAGCAGCGCGGTCAGCCGGACCACCGCCCAGGTGAGCGCGGACGCGCACAGCGCGCCGGTCAGGATGCCGAGCTTCGCCTCGGCCAGCAGCTCGCCATGGAACGCCAGCGACGCGATCAGCAGGGAGACGATGAACCCGATGCCGGCGATCGCTCCGGCCGCCGTGACCGCCGCCCAGCCGATGGGCGGCCGGATCCGGCCCCGGCTGAGCGTCGTGAGCAGCCAGGCGGCACCGACGGTGCCGACCGGCTTGCCGACCACGTAGCCGATCAGGATCCCGAGCGTGACCGGCGCGGCGTAGGCCCGGGCCAGGAAGCCGGCGTTGACCGTGATTCCGGCGTTGGCCAGCGCGAACAGCGGCACGATGAGGTAGCTGGTCCAGGGGTGGAAGAGCTGCTGCATCCGGTCGTTGGGGGACAGCGCGGTCCGCACGCCCTCGCGCGCCGATTGCGCCAGGCTGGGTGTGGGCTGCTCGCGGAACATGCGGAACACCTCGGACGCCCGCTCCAGGTCGCGGCGGTTGGCCGGATGAGCGGCCGCGATCAGGCCCATGACCAGGCCGACCACGAGCGGGTCGACGCCGGACTTGAAGAACGCGACCCACGCCGCAGCGCCGAGCAGCACGTAGAGGACGCCCTGCCGGATCCCGTATGCGCGGGCCACGACGGCCACGGCGAGCAGGCCGGCCCCGACCGCCAGCGCCGTCAGGTCGATGTGCGTGCTGTACACCGTGGCGATGATCACGAGCCCGACCACGTCATCGACGATCGCGAACGTGAGCAGGTAGGTGCGCACCCGGTCGGGCAGGCCGGAGCCGACCAGCGCGAGCATGCCGAGGGCGAACGCGGTGTCGGTGGACATCGCCGTGCCCCAGCCGGTGGCCGTCGGCCGGCCCGCGTTGAAGGCCAGGTAAATAGCGATCGGAACGACCATCCCGCCAATCCCGACCAGCACCGGGAGTGACAGCCGCCGCCGTTCTCGCAGCTCACCCATGTCGTACTCGCGGCGCGCCTCGAGCCCGGCGACCAGGAAGAAGAACGCCATCAGCCCGGAGTTGACCCAGCCGTGCAGGTCGTCCTCGAGGCCCGCGCTCCCGATCCGGACGGACGCCGTCGTGTCCCAGCACGCCCGGTAGGAGGCCGGGTCCGCGTTCGCCCAGACGAGTGCCGCGATCGTGGCGGCCAGCAAGACCGCGGCGCTGCCGGTCTCGGTGCGCAGGAACTGGCGCAGCGGCGTCTGGCGGCCCCGGTGCCACGCGGTGTGCGGCGAGAACGGCGTGGCAGGCAGCCCGGAGGCGGTCACGTTCCGATCCTCCCCTGCGGGCCGCCCGCCCGCCAACTACCCGCCACAGACCTCCTCTTCCCCTTCATGGCCTCTCCACTGCATGCCGGCACGCCGCGCGCGCCCCAGCATCAGGGCAGGCCAATCAAGATCATAAAAGGTGACAAAAAATGTCACGCTGGTAACAATTTTCGCTTCTTGACACGCAGTTCCATCTAAATCAGGCTTGGCCGCGATACATTCCGTCGGTCTGCGTCGCAGCGCACCCTCACGGACCGCGCTGCGCTGCCCTGGTCGGCCGCGAGCGCCGATCGCCGGGCCAGACATCTGCAAGGACTTGTCATGAAGCCGAGGAGGGCTTGCATGCGCCTGATTCATCGTCCTATCCGCGGCGTCGCGATCGCCGTGCTAGGGCTGGCAGTGACGGCGATGACGGGCGCGTTTGCGGCCTCAGCGTCGGCAGCGACACCGGGGCCGCACCTGGTCGCGCTCAGCGAGAACCCTGCGACCAAGGGTGCCACCAAGACCGGGAGCTTCAGCAGTTCGCAGATGACGGTGTCGGTCGCCCTGGCGGCACGGAACACCACGGGGCTGCAGGCACTGCTGAAGAACCTCTACACCCCGGGCAGCGGCAAGTACGAGAAGTGGCTGGCCAAGGGGCAGTTCGACAAGCGCTTCGGGCCCGCAGCCTCGACCACCGCGGCGGTGGAGCACTACCTGACCTCCGAAGGCCTGACGATCACGAACTCGGGATCGGAGTTCCTGGTCAGCGCCACCGGCTCCAGCCAGCGGGTCGCCGCGGCCTTCGGCACCAGCTTCAGCAGGTACCGGGGCTACCGTGGGACGCGCTTCTACGCCAACTCCACCGCGGCAAGGCTGCCCGCGTCGATCGCCTCGAACGTGATTGGCGTGCTCGGGCTCAACAGCGCCGTGCGCGAGCACGACATGGTGCAGCGCGCGACGACCACGGTGCGCCCGTCCGGAAAGCCGGCGGCGGCGGCCAGCAAGAAGTGCGAGACCGGCTACCCGACCGACACGCAGCTGTTCGACTTCTACAACGACGGCACGAACTTCGCCAGCGGTTACGGCGACGGGCCGTCCTGCAGCGGCCTCACGCCGAAGCAGACCAACTCGATCTACGACGCGCCCTCCGTGGGCCCCAAGGGCAAGGGCAAGGGCGTCACGCTGGCCGTGTTCGAGCTCTCGGCCTACAAGTCCTCCGACATCAGCCACTGGGCGCACTTCGTCTACGGCACGAAGTTCACCCCGCCGCTGGAGAACGTGAACGTCGACGGCGGCCCGCTGCACCCGAAGTGCCCGAAGGGTGACTCGTGCCAGCCGGCCGACGAGGGCTACGCCGGCGACATCGAGGTCGACGCCGACATCGAGCAGCAGCTGACGATCTCGCCCGACGCGGCGCACATCATCGTGTACAACGCTCCGAACGACGAGACCGGCCAGACCGAGCTCGCCGAGTACACGAAGATCGCCAACGACGACAGCGCGGCCTCGGTGAGCTCCAGCTGGGGCGAGTGCGAGAGCGAGCTCGGCGCGGCCATGGCCAAGGCCGAGGACATCGTGTTCGAGCAGATGGCGACCCAGGGCCAGAGCATGTTCGCCTCAGCGGGCGACGACGGCGCGTTCGACTGCGGCACCACGCCGCAGACGCTGGCCGTCGACGATCCCGAGTCGCAGCCCTGGGTGACCAGCGTGGGCGGCACGTCGCTGCAGACCGACAACCCCGGCACCAACACGCACCCGGCCTACCCGAGGGGCGTGGAGAGCGTCTGGAACGTCGACAGCCTGTGCAACGAGGACGCGAACGAGGGCGGCACGGCGGCGGACCCGGACTCCGGGCTGTTCTGGTGCAACACCACCGGAGCGGGCGGCGGCGGATCCAGCAGCTTCTGGGGCCGCCCGTGGTACCAGGCCGGACCGGGCGTGATCAACTCGTTCGTCACCACCGGCAACGGCACGACCCAGTGCGCGTTCGCGACCAAGGGCACGCGATGCCGGCAGGTTCCCGACATCTCGGCCAACGCCGACCAGTACACGCCGTACGCCGAGTACTGCACCGGAGGTGCCAAGACGCCGGGCAGCGTCTGTGCGACGTTCAGCGGCAGCCAGCCGACTCCTGGCTGGTTCGGCATCGGCGGGACGAGCCTGTCGTCCCCGCTGTGGTCCGGGATCGCCGCCGACCGTGACAGCTTCCAGGGTCACCGCAGCGGCAACTTCAACCCGTTGGTGTACCGGCTGCTGCAGACCGACCCGAGTCTGTACTTCCACGACATCACCGGCGCGGGCCAGACCACCCTGAACAACGGCTTCTTCCCGACCACACCGGGATACGACGAGGCCACGGGGGTCGGCACGCCGAGGATGTCGCCGCTGATCATCAGGAAGGCCAGCTGACCTAGGGCCGCAGATCAGGCAGCAGAGCGCGGGGGGACACCGTCCCCCCGCGCTCTGTCATGCACGGCCCCTGGCGCGCCCGTTGCCGGCGCCCGGTGTTTCGGCACCCGATAGGGTGAAAGGCGATGTCCGTGACCAGGGGTGTCGCCGATTCCGAGGCGGCGGCCGACGCCGGGAAGCCGCGTCAGCCGGCCGGGGACTACGACTTCGTGGTGGTCGCCAGCCGGCTTCCGGTCGACCGGGTCGACGACCCCGAACCCGGGACCAGCCAGTGGCGGCGCAGCCCCGGCGGCCTGGTCACCGCCCTCGAGCCGGTCATGCGCGATGCGAACGGCGCATGGGTCGGCTGGACCGGGTCCGCGGACGACGCCCCGGAACCGTTCGACGCGGACGGCATGCACCTGGCAACCGTGGGCCTGTCCGCCGACGAGGTGCGTGACTTCTACGAAGGCTTCTGCAACGCCACGCTATGGCCGCTGTATCACGACGTGATCGTGCCGGCCGCGTTCCGCCGCCCGTGGTGGGACTCCTACGTGACCGTCAACCGGCGCTTCGCCCAGGTGGCGGCCGGGCAGGCGGCGACCGGCGCGACCGTCTGGGTCAACGACTACCAGCTGCAGCTCGTCCCCGGCATGCTGCGCGCGCTCCGCCGCGACGTGCGCATCGGCTTCTTCAACCACATCCCGTTCCCCGGCTACGAGATCTTCGCCCAGCTCCCCTGGCGCCGTCAGATCGTCGTTGGCCTGCTCGGCTCCGACCTGCTGGGCTTCCAGCGCACGGCCGACGCGTCGAACTTCCAGCGGGCGTGCCGCCGGGCCGCCGGGATGACCACGAGGGGGTCGCTGGTCCGGGTGCCGGTCGACCTTGCCCCTCCGACCAGGGAACCGTCCGAGGCGCCCGAGACCCCCGGGGCGCCGGAGGCGCCGCACGCCGGCCGCGCACACGAGGTCCTGCGGGCGCGGGAGGTGCGCGCCGCCGCGTTCCCGGTCTCGATCGATTCGAGGGCCTACGCTGAGCTCGCGGGCCGCGAGGACGTGCGGGCACGGTCAAAGGAGATTCGCCAGGCGCTGGGCGACCCAGAGGTGATCCTGCTCGGCGTCGACCGGCTCGACTACACCAAGGGGATCCTGCACCGCCTCAACGCCTACGGCGAGCTCCTCGACGAGGGCCGGCTCGCGGCGCCGGGATCCGTGCTGATCCAGGTGGCGAGCCCCAGCCGGGAGCGCGTCGAGCACTACCGCGTGCTCCGCGACGAGGTCGAGACCACCGTGGGCCGGATCAACGGGCAGCACGGCGAGCTGGACAGCCCGCCGCCCGTGAACTACCTGCATCAGTCCTACCCGCGTGAGGAGATGGCGGCGCTCTACCTGGCCGCGGACGTGATGCTGGTGACCGCGCTGCGCGACGGCATGAACCTCGTCGCCAAGGAGTTCGTCGCCTGCCGCAACGACGAGAACGGCGCGCTGGTGCTGAGCGAGTTCACCGGCGCGTCCGACGAGCTCATCGGCGCGCTCCTGGTCAACCCGCACGACATCGACGGCATGAAGGACGCGATCGTGCACGCGGTGACGATGTCGCCGCAGGAGACCAGGCGGCGGATGCGGTCGATGCGGCGCCGGGTGTTCGAGAACGACGTCACACACTGGGCGGCGACCTTCCTCGACGCGCTCGAGCAGGCGCCGGGCCCGGCCGGAGGGGTCAAGGTCGTGGTACAGCCTTAGTGGCCCGAACGCGGCGCCGCCGCCGGATCGGCTCCAGCACAGCGCGCTCCGGGTCGTGTCCATAGATCCAGCCGTTGAACGCCAGCGGGTCCTGGCTCGAGAACGCCTCGTCCCTGGCGAGCTGCTCCGGCCCGTCGGCCAGGTGGTTGGCGTCCAGCCGGGCGCCGCTGGCCTGCTGGACCCGGGTGGCGCGCTGCTTGCGCAGCTTCTCATAGCGGCGCAGCGCGGCCGCTGGGTCGCCGGGATTCGCCGCCAGGCAGCCGGCCAGAACGGCCGCGTCCTCGATCGCCTGCGCGGCCCCCTGCCCGAGGAACGGGAACATCGGATGGGCGGCGTCGCCGGTCACGGCGATCGGCCCGCGGGTCCAGCGGGGGAGCGGCTCGCGGTCCAGCAGCGCCCACCGGCCGGTCCGGTCGGCGGCCGCCACCAGGCTGTCCAGGCGCGGGTCCCAGCCAGCGAACTCGGCCCGCAGGTCCTCGATCCGGCCCTCCGCGGTCCACGACTCGAGCCGCCACTCGCGCGCCGGGGCGAACGCGACCACGTTGACGTACCGGCCTGCCGAGATCGGGTAGTGCACGAAGTGGTGGCCGGGCCCGAGCCAGAGCGTCTGCACCGGGCGCAACGCGAACGTCGGCGCCCGGTCGGCCGGGATCAGGCAGCGGTACGCGCACACTCCGGAGAACCGTGGCGGCGCGGGAGCCTCCGCGTTCAGCACGGCATCGCGCACCACCGAGTGCGTGCCGTCGGCGCCGATCACGACGTCCGCCGTGACCGCCGAGCCGTCGGCAAAGCTCAGCTCGGCCTCGCCGGCGCGATGGCGGGCCCCCACGCAGCGCGCGCTCAGCCGCGGCCCCGGCTCTGGCACAGCCGAGAGCAGGGTGGCGAGCAGGTCGGCCCGGTGCGCGGTGTAGCACCATTCGCCGTACAGCCGTTCGCATTCCGCGCCCATGCGCTGCGAGAACAGCACGCGCCCGTCCTGCCAGCGGCGGAACTCCCAGCCGACCTCGAGGGGCACGGCCGTCTCGCGGAACACTTCGAAGCGGCCCAGCCGCCGGAGCAGGCGCACCGCGTTCGGCGCCACGACCAGCCCGGCGCCGATCTCGGAGATCTCGTCGGCCTGCTCGTACACCGTCGCGTCCAGGCCCGCGCGATGCAGGAACGCCGCGGTCGCCAGGCCGCCGATGCCGCCCCCGACGACGGCGATGCGCAGGCTCACTCCGGACCGCACCCTCTCTGGACACCGAGCCGGCCGCGACGGCGCCCCGTTCATGATCATGGCAGCGGAGGTGCCGTTTTTGCTCGCAATCTACCCAGATCATAGAGCTTGTCAGCCCTTGGCCCAGGTGATCGCGAAACTGTCCAGGGTGTAGCCAAACGCGTTCACGGTCGGCTGGATGAAGTTGTCCCTGATCGTCTGCGTCGCCTCCGTCTCGGCCGCGCTCATCAGCGGACGGGTAACCTGCGGCGCGTGTGTGGCCTTGTAGAACGCCAATTGCTGCGCCTGCGCATAAAGCACCGACTCGGCAAATTGCGGCCGCAGCAGAACGCCGCAGCCGAATCCCGGATAGGTCCAGCTGTGCTGCACCGCCACCGGCTTTGACGGGAGGTTGTCGATCGACACGTCGTGGACGGTCTGCGGAAGCTGAGGCTGCGGCAGGACCATGGTCACGCTCACGCTTCCCGGCTTCCCGCCGGCAGGCCGGGTCAGCACCCGCAGCGCGTAGTGGCCCGTGGCAGGCGCCCACCAGGTGGGGCCCGGGTTCAGGTCCACGGTGGCGGATGCGTACCCGACCGCGTAGAACGTGCTCGAGTACCAGCACGGCCACGGCCCGATGTTCTTGGACACCTTGTGCGTGAACAGGAAGTTGAACGTGACGCGGCCCAGCGCAGGCTTGGAGATCCCCTCGATCTTCTGCAGCACCCACGGGCCCAGGTCGGTGTTCGTCGTCCTGGTCGTGACCACGCTCGCGCCCGCCTGCCAGGGCCAGCCGAACCTGATGGTGGGCAGGTGCACGTTGACGCCGACCAGGTGCAGCGCGGCCGACAGCGCGACCAGCGCCACGGACGCGATCGCCCGGCGGAAGATCAGCCCGGCCGCGATGACGGCGGCCCACTTGGCCCAGCGCGGGACGCGGCGCCGCCGGGGCGGCCCGCCATAGGGCGGTCCGTCGAACTCCGGCCCGGGCCGGACCCGGGCGGGCGGCTGATCCGGCCAGTCGTCACTGCGGCGCCCGGACCCGTCCGGCGCGTCTGGTCCGTGCCGCCCATCCCACCCGTCCGGCTCGGTGCGCGGGATGACCCGGCTGCTGCCGTATGAGCCGCCGGCCTGCTGCCAGGCCAGTTCCCGCTGCCCCGGCCTGCCCCCGGTCAGCAGGCTCAGCACAAAGAGCACAAGACGAGCCACCGTGCCACCTTCTTCCTGTTCGACGTGCGCGTAACTAGACAGTGGCCGGGTAATGCAGGCTCAGCACGATGGGAACCGCTCCAAATGGCTTGCGGAATCGTGTTCCCTGCCTGTCCGGCGTATTCGGGTCGCCAATGCTGGGCCAGCGCATATTCATGTGCTGGACGGTCAGCCCGGCCACCGAATAGGGGAATTCCATTGCCGAGGTGCGGTGCCGCCTGAGCAGCCCGCCCCACCGGAACGCCGCGAAGACCCTGGCAAGGTCGGCGACAGACAGCTCGAGCTCGGTGGTCAGGTCGATGCCGTACACCGCGTCCGCCAGGTCGACGAGGTCCCTGGCGCACTGCTCGAGAGCCTCGGACCGGGACCAGTAGACGCTGCCGTCGTGGTTGCGGGCGCCGAGCCTCTCGCCGTGCACGGGCGAGTAACGCGGCCGCGCGTGGCACTGCATCCAGTCGCACGCGGCCAGCAGCTCCCAGCTCAGGCCGAAGCTGCTCGCGATGTCCCGGTACAGCAGCTCGCCGTGCAGCAGCGGGCCCCTGGCCATCGCGACGAAGTCGTTCTTGACCGAGGCGGGCAGGCGCTGCTGGTAACGGCGGACCGGTGGCCGGTCCGGGTCGGGCACGGCCGGCCCGAGCACGGCCGGCCCGTGCCGCTGCGGTGGCACCGGCCGGCTGACGAAGGCGGACAGCGTCGACGAGATCGTTGTGGAAACCAGCTGGTCGTCGACCTCGGGGGCATCGCCTTGCTGGCGGCGCTTGCTCCGCCGCCTCAGCTCGCGCAGGCCGGCCCCCATGATGAGCCCCGAGCCCGCGATCCAGCCGGCATCGTACGTCGGCGACACCAGCGGCTCCGGCGTCTGCGAAGCGTGCGCCTGCGCCGCGTGCGAGGCCTGCGGCAATGCTGTCGGCGTCGGGGTCGGTGCCGATGCTGTCGGCGTGGGTGTGGGGTCGGTGGTTCCCGTGGGCTTGGGGTCCGGGCTCGGGGACGCCGACCGCGTGGGGCCTGGGGTGGGTGAGGCAGGGGTGGTTGGCACGAGCCCGGGGACCGATGGCTGCGGCGCGGCCTGCGCCGGCTTTGCGGTGCCGCCTGCCGGGTCGCTGGCGTGGGTGGGCTTGACCGGCTCGCTGCCGCGGGCCGCCTGCGCCGGGGCGCCACCCCCCGCCCCCTGCGCCGGGGCGCCACTCCCCGCCCCCGTCGCCGATGCGTCGTAGCGGTAGAGGTCGTATTGCTGCATGATCTGGATGAGGTCGCCGCCGTAACTCGGATTCGTCGCGTACACGCCGGTCAGCGCGTTGGCGAACTCGTTCGGGTTGCTGCGGTCCGCCATGGCCCGTGTGTAGTAGCCACTGGTCGCGAGCAGCTGGGCGTGATCGTCGATGCTCTGGGCGACGTTGTTGTACACCCGGAACGCGGCGCTGATGGTCACCCACTGGCCGTTCTCGTACTCCTGCGTCGGCTGCGAATCGCTGCCCGCCGGGCCGTCGCCCTTGATGCCGAAAAGGTTGTTGTCCTGGGTCGCCAGCAGGCTCCGCCCCCAGCCGGACTCGTCGATCGCCTGCGCGATCGTCACTGCGGCCGGGATGCCGTACTTCTGCTGGGTGGCAATGGCGCCGGGGGCGATGCCGTCGATAAAAGCTTGCTGAGCGGTTGTGTCGCGGACCGGCGCCGTGTCCCGCGGAGGCAGGTGGCGCCCGTACGACGTGCTCGCGGTGGCCTGGCGCCGGGACACTCCGGGGATCGCCGCCGCACCCGCCGTCGTGGCTCGCGCCGTGGTGGCCGGCTCGGAGACCGTGCCGATCCCCGGCACGGCGGCGTCCACGACGGCCTTGGCAGCCGGTTTGCTGTCGTGGTCGGCGTGCGTGCTGCCTGCCGCGGTCGCCGCGTGCCGCACCGCTGCTGCATTGCTTCGCGCCGGCGCCGCGGTCCCGGGAATCGCAGCGTCATCGGACGCGCCGGCGGCGCTGGCTGCTGGCGGGGTGCCCGGGATCGTCGGCTCGGCCCGGGACATGTGCACAGGGGCGGCGGGCGCCGGGGCGCTCGATCGGTGCTGGGGCGCCGACACCGCGCTGGCTGCCGGCAGGTCTCCGTTGTTCACGAAGCCCGCAACTCCGTCGGCGGAAAGCGGCGCCGGATACTCGTGGGCGTTGACCGAGAAGTTCGGCAGCGAGTCCCCGCCGATGGTGTACAAGGTGCCGCCGGTGTACTTCGTGACGACCTCGACGTGGTTGTCGAACAGCACCCAGTCGCCGGGCTGCGGCTGATACCCGTCGCCCAATGGATGCCAGCGGCCGTGCGTCTCGGCATCCTGGAGCACAGAGGTGATGTCCGGGGAAGACGGATTGGGGTCGACGCGGACGTCCGCCCACTTCTCGAGCGGCCACGGGTAGGACGTCCCGCCGGTTACCCAGCTCTGCTGGCCGACGACCTGGGAGGCCAGTTCCAGCGTCAGGCTCGCGAACGCGGCGCACGACTCGCCGTGGTCGACGCCGTTGAGGCTGTCGTGCTGCCAGATGATTGCCTCCATCTCGGCCGGCGTCTTGTCCTGCGCCATCCGGAGGTAGTAGCTGGCGACGTTGACGATGGCCGAGCGCAGCGCGGCGTCACCCGAGGCGGCCGGCCGAGCCGATCGCTCCAGGGCCATGAGCCGAACCGGCATGCTGGTCGGCGACATAAGGTCGGCCGGCGAGTGGGGAACGAAGGAGAACCCGGTGACCGTGCCGCTCGCGCTGAGGCTCACGAGCGCGGTGACCTGCTGCCAGCTCGGCTTGCTCGCGGAAAGCATAGGTTCTCCTTTCTCTCGCTGGATGTGCGGCTCTCTCGCTGGATGTGCAGCCCGCCTGCGGATTACGCCGTGGGCGTCGTGCCGGGCAGGTGCCTGAGAATCTCCTGGACCTGCGGGTTCCCCGGATTGCTGGAGTTCTGGAACAACACGGCGGCGTTCTGCGACTGGCTGGGTGTGGCGCCGACCATCCACTTCTGGTAGACGTCGGCCACCAGCGCCGCCTGTCCCGCCGGCGTGACGACCGGCTTGGCGCACACGCTGGGGAAGCCCGCCCGCGAGGTCAGCGCCGCCGAACCCGTGTACCGCAGGCAGTTGGCCGACTCGCCCTCGAGCCCGGCCTGGACCACAGCCTGGCCGTCGCTGCCGGTCACGGTCGCTCCGCCGATGATGCTGTTGATCGCGCGCGCGGCGACCTCGAGGCTGTCGATCGGGTTGTACGGGTTGTAAGGGTTGTGGAGGTTGAGCGAGAGCGCGATCTGGCCGCCCTGCGTCGCCGCGATCGGCTCGAGCCCGAGCCTGCCGTTTTGCGTGTCGTTGAACTCGGGGTTGTCGCCGCTCGTCAGCAGGGAGAAAACCCAGAGGATCTGGCTGGTCGACTGCGCACAGGCAAAGTCGACCTGGCCGGGCTCGGACTTCACGTCCGGGTTCTGGCACGCCTTCGCGATCTCGCTGCGCACCGTCGCCACGCTGGCCGGCCACGAGGCCCCGCCGCGGGACAGCACGATCACGAGCACCGCGACGAGCGCGGCGACCAGTCCAATGCCGATGGCCAGCTTGCTTCGGTCCGACAGCCTTCGCCGGTAGGCGCCGGCGCGGCCCTGGGTGACCAGGGTCTCCGTCCGCGCGTCCGGCGAGCCAATCCGCTCGCGGATATCGCGGATATCTATTTCATCGTAGCCGCGGGCAAGCTCGCACTTCAGCAGCATGCGGACGTCATCGAGTTCACGCTCGAGCTCGGCCGTCTTACTCCTCAGGTCGCTGAGGCGCCGGCCTTTCTGCCCGCTGTGGTTATCGGAATCCGTTCTCACGTCTCACCTTCTAGCATTCGGCACGTGCTGGGCTGTCCGCGAGGAAATGCTTTATGTTGTTATGGCTCGCCACGGCGCCCGGGGATTGGCCGGCCGTGGCCTCGCGCTGCCGACGGTCGCTCCTCGCTGCCTGCTCTGCGGGACGGCTAAGGCCCTTGGCAGCTGCGGCGCGCCCGCGCCGGCGCCGGCTCGCGGCGTCGGCCGTGCCCGGTCGACGCCCGGGCACG
>JASHQP010000539.1 GCA_030039095.1 Streptosporangiaceae bacterium | reverse complement strand
GCCCGCAGCCGGCTAGCCCGCCGCCGCAGGCGCGCGGGAATGCTGTTGTCGGTGCCGGCGATCGTGCTCGTCGCCGCGCTGCTGTGGGCGCCGATCGTGCAGGCTGTCCGCTATTCGATGACGAACTGGGACGGCTACTCGGCACCGACCTGGATCGGTCCGAGCGCCTACTCGTCCGCGCTCAGCGACCCGATCGTGCACAGGGTGCTGGAGAACAACGCGCTGTTGCTGCTGGCGGTGCCGTTCGCCCTCGGGATCCCGCTAGTGATCGCGGCGCTGCTGCATGAGCACGTCCGCGGCTGGCGGTTCTTCCGTTCCGTGTACTTCCTGCCGACGGCGATCTCGTGGGTCGTCATCGGCATGGTGGCGCTGCAGTTTTTCGCCGACAATGGCATCCTCAACCAGCTGCTGGGCGACATCGGCCTCGGCTCGGTGCACACCGACATGCTGGCCTCGGAGTACAGTGCGCTGGCCGCGCTGGCGATCACGTTCATCTGGTCGATGATCGGCACGAACACGATCATCTTCCTGACCGGCATGGCCACCATCGACCCGACGCTGATCGAGGCGGCCAGAGTCGACGGCCTCAGCAGGCGGCAGATCTTCTTCCGGGTGACGCTGCCGCTGCTCACCAGGTTCATCCAGTTCGCCTTCGTGATCACTGTCATCAGCGCGTTCTCCGCGCTGTTCAGCCTCATCTTCGTGATGACCGGCGGCGGACCGGGGCTGGGCACGACGACGCTGGAGTTCTTCGTCTACCAGGCGGGCTTCTCCCAGGGCCAGTTCGGCACCGGCGCGCTGTACGGGATCATCCTGTTCGTCATCATGATCATTGTCGGGGTCGGCCAGCTCCGGCTGATCAGGCCGGCCGACGGAGAGAGGTGGTGACGGGTGGCGGCGACCTCCGCTCCCGGCGCTGAGACGAAATCTTCGCCCGCGCCGGCCGCGCCGCCGGCCCCGGTGAGCCGGTGGCAGTCGGCCCGGTTCCGCCGCCGGGTGACGGCGAGCGTGATCTTCGCGGCCATGGTCGTGGTCGCGATCGTCATGCTGTACCCGTTCTGGTACATGATCGACAACTCGTTCCGGAACCAGTCGCAGTTCGACCTGCAGCACGGGCATTCCTTCGCCGGCTGGACGCAGCTTTTTGACGACCTGCCGGTGGTGCAGCAGCTCGTCAGCTCCACAATCGTCTGCGCGGCCGCGATCGCGCTCATCCTGCTGGTGTCAACGACGGCGGGCTTTGCGTTCGCAAAGCTGCGGTACCGCGGCAGCGGGCTGGTCTTCCTGCTGATCGTCGCGGCGATGATGGTGCCGCTGCAGTCGGTGATCATCCCCGAGTACGTCAACCTGGCGAGGTTCCATCTCACCGGCAGCTACGGCGGCGCTGTCGTGCTGTACGCCGCGCTGGGCGCGCCGTTCGCCACGTTCCTGATGGCGACGTATTACCGGGGCATCTCCGACGAGCTGATCGAGGCTGCGGTCATGGACGGCCTGAGCTACGAGCGGACGTTCCTGCGAATCGCGCTGCCGTTGTCACTCCCGGCGATCGCGACCATCACGGTGCTGCAGTTCATCCAGATCTGGGACGACTTGCTCGTGGGCTATCTGTTCCTGCCTACCGGTGACCGGACGATCACCGTCGGCCTGGCGGTACTGTCCTCCGGCCGGACGACCGGGATCCCGCCGCTCATGGCCGGGTCCCTGCTGAGCGCTATTCCGGCGATCATCGTGTACCTGATCTTCCAGCGCTATCTGATCAGGGGCCTGACCCTGGGCATGGGCAAGTGACCGGGCGGACCGACGGCCGCCTGGCGGGCGTGCGAAGGATGCCGCGCCAAGTGACGCAGGTTAAGGAGTAGGACATGGCCAGGATCGTGCTGGATGCGGTCACCAAGCAATTTCCCGGAGGGACGACCGCGGTCAGGTCGCTGGGCCTCGAGGTCTCCGACGGCGAGTTGCTGGTCCTGGTCGGGCCGTCGGGCTGCGGCAAGACCACGGCCCTGCGCATGGTCGCGGGACTCGAGGAGGTCAGCTCCGGCACCATTTACATCGACGACAGGCCCGTCAACGATGTGGAGCCGCGGCATCGTGACATCGCGATGGTTTTCCAGGGCTACGCGCTGTACCCGCATCTGTCCGTCTACGACAACATGGCCTTCAGCCTGAAGTACCGCAAGGCGGTTTCCAAGGCTGAGCTTCGTGAGCGGGTGACCGAGGCTGCGCGGATCCTCGAGCTCGAGCCCTACCTGGAGCGCAAGCCCCGGCAACTGTCGGGCGGACAGCGGCAGCGGGTGGCGATGGGCCGCGCGATCGTGCGCCAGCCGCGCGCCTTCCTGATGGACGAGCCGCTGTCGAACCTGGACGCCAAGCTGCGCGTGCAGATGCGCGCCGAGATCGCGCAACTGCAGCGGTCACTCGCGATCACCACCATCTACGTCACACACGACCAGACCGAGGCGATGACGCTCGGCAGCCGGGTCGCGGTGCTGCAGGGCGGCGTGCTGCAGCAGATCGCACCGCCGTCGGAGCTGTACCGGGATCCGGCCAACCTGTTCGTGGCCGGGTTCATCGGATCGCCGCCGATGAACCTCATCGACGCCCGGCTGGAGCGCGGTGGTAACGGCGCGGCCGGTCCGGTGGTGTCCTTCGGCGGGTACCGGCTGGGCGTGCCGGCTCAGGTCCTTGCCGAGCGGCCCGGCCTCGAGCGGTACCTGAACGAGAAGATCGTGCTGGGCATCCGGCCCGAGCACTTGTCCGACGCGGCACTGCGCTACGACGCCGACGAGGCCTCGGTGCTCGAGTTGCCGGTGCGGCTGCGCGAGGAACTCGGCTCGGACGTGCAGATCCACTGCGCCATCGGCTCTGCCACGCACCAGTCGCAGACGGCTACGCCAGATGTGGCGTCGCTCGCCACGCTGGTAGCCCGGATGGATCCGGCTACGGCGCTGGCCGAGGGACAGGACGCGCGTGTGCACGTGAACACCGCGCGGCTGCACTTCTTCGACCCGGGGACCGGCACGGCGATCCACGACTAGTCCGAAGTTGCGGCCGCGCCTCCGGCGCTCGCCATCCTTCCCAGCCGGAGAGTGCGGGGTCGGCGACGACCTCCACCCGCCGGCCATGCGCCGCCTCGTACGCAAGGAAGTCGGCGGCCGCCTGGTGATCCAGCGGGGTCGGGCCGTCCGGGCGGACGGCGTGACGGTAGCGCCATTCGCCGTCCGGGCCGCCGTGCGGAAACGGAAGCCCGCCCACCCTCAGCTCCAGCACCGAATGGCTCACGCTCACGTCCTACCGCATGCCAGGGTGGGATCGCGATTACACAAGGAGGTTGCTGGTGCCTGATCCGGGCGTCCTCGAGCGGTTTCTCGCCGGCGGCCACGTCGACGCGGCGGTGTTCGCGCTTCGGCCGGACTACCGCGTTCTGCTGCTGGCCGTTGACGGGCTTGCCCCGGATCCGAGCGACCAGACGAGTGAGGCACTGCTTCAGGAGGCGGAGTCCGCGGCTCGCGGGGCGCTGCGCGATCGGCCGGCGGACCAGCTCCCGCACGTGGCGGCGTGGCGCGAGGCTTACCGGGCGTTCGGGGCCAAGCCGCAGCGCACCCGCAACAGCCTGGAGGCGCTGCTGCGCCGCGCGGAATCCGGCCTGCCCCGCGTGAACCGGCTCACCGACATCTACAACGCGGTCTCGGTGCTGCACCAGATCCCGCTCGGCGGGGAGGACCTCAACCGCTACGCCGGTTCACCGCGGCTGCTTCGCGCCACCGGCGCGGAGCCCTTCGACACGGTGGCCGATGGCGCCGACGTGACCGAGCATCCTGACACCGGCGAGGTGGTGTGGTGCGACGACGCGGGCGTGACCTGCCGGCGCTGGAACTGGCGCCAGGCCCGCCGTACCCGGCTGCGCGACGAGACCACGGCGGCGCTGTTCATCTTCGACGCGCTGGACCCGGTGGACGACAAGGCCCTGCACGCCGCGGCCGATGACCTGGCCGGGCATCTGACCCGCCCGGGGCGCAGCGTTCAGGCTGTTCGGCGCGTGATCGGTAACGGGAACTGAAGCGGCTCAGCAGGAGGCGCGCAGTCCACATCTGGATGTAGCTCTTGCGTCACGTCCGGGCGCTGGCCAGGTCCGCGGCGATGTCCTCCAGGATCTGCTGGTCCTGACCTGCGGTTTCTTTGGGGTGAGCGATGGGATTCGAACCCACGACATCCAGGACCACAACCTGGCGCTCTAACCAACTGAGCTACGCCCACCATCGCCGCGGGCCGATGGGCCGCGTGGCTTCACGAAGCATACCGGGGCCAGGGCGTCATGCAGAACCGGGTTCGCTGGCCGGGGCCGTCTCGCCTGCGCCAGCTGCGGCCCCGGTGGCGCCGGGCGTCCCGTACCGGGCGGCGATCGCCCGCGCGGTCGCGGTGTCCGGTCCCGGCAGCGGCACGAAGACCGCCTCCCGGTAGTACTGCAGCTCCCGGATGCTCTCCCTGATGTCGGCCAGCGCCCGGTGCCCGCCGTGCTTCTCCGGGCTGGCGAAGTAGGCCCGCGGGTACCAGCGCCGGGCGAGCTCCTTGACGCTGGACACGTCCACCATGCGGTAGTGCAGGAACGTGTCGAGCTCGGGCATGTCGCGGGCGATGAACGTGCGGTCGGTGGCGATCGAGTTGCCGCACAGCGGGACCTTCCGCGGCTCGCGCACGTGGCCGCGCACGTACGCCAGCACCTGCTCCTGCGCTTCGGCGAGCGTGATCCCCGACGCGAGCTCGGCGAGCAGGCCCGAGGCCGTGTGCATCTCCCTGACCACCTCGGGCATGTGGTCCAGGGCCTCGGCGGAGGGCTTGATCACCAGATCTATGCCCTCATCCGCCGCGTTGAGCTGGCCGTCGGTGACGATGCACGCGATCTCGATCAGCGCATCGCGGGCAAGATCCAGCCCGGTCATCTCGCAGTCGATCCAGACGAGCTGATCGTTCATCCCCTAAGGGTAGGCCAGTTCGCCGGTAACTGAGCCTAACGACCGCCCGGAACGCCTAGGTCCCCCGCCGGCGGGCTCCCAGAGCCTTGATGTGGTCGGGGAGGTTCACGCCGGCCCGCAGGTCCGGGTCTGGCTCCGGGACACCGAACACGAGCTGGGCGGGCACGACCCCGGCCCAGACGTCGAGGTCGTAGTCCTCGGCGTCGTCGTGGGGCCCGCCGGTACGGATCTTGACCGACGCCTCGGCCAGCGGCAGCTCGAGCACGGCCGTGGCCGCCATCTCCTTGCGGTTCGGCTGCCTGGCGTAATCCCACTGGCCGGGGACGAGCTGCTCGGTCACGACGCGGAGCGCGGCCAGCTTCCTGGCGTCGTCCTGGATCAGCCGGGCCGTGCCGAAGATGGCCGCGCTGCGGTAGTTGATCGAGTGGTTGAACAGCGACCTTGCGCACACGAACCCGTCGAAGTGGGTGACGGTGACGCAGATCTCATTCCCGTCGGCGGCCCGCATGGCCTGGTTGCCCGATGAGCCGTGTAGGTACAGGGTGTCGTCCTCGCGCCCGTAGCCGGTCGGAAGCACCACGGGGTAGCCATCCACGATGACGCCGAGATGGCAGATCAGCCCGGCGTCAAGGAGGGCATAGAGGTCGGCTCGCTCGGTCCTGCCACGCTCGCTGAGCCGGTGCAGCGTGGTTCGCGTGGTCGTCGACAGGGGAAGATCGGCGCTCATGCTGCCATACGGTACATGCGCCCACGACCTGCATGATCAGCCGACTCGGCTCAGCGCTCCCGACCCGGCCGCGTGGCCGTTGCCGAGGTAGGCGTCGAGGCCGCCTGCGCTCGCGGCGCCCGCCTTCCCTTCGGCGCCGGCGGTCAGCTGCTCAACGTCGATCGCCCCGGGTCCGGCGGCGGTAAGGCCGGGTACCTGCGACGCGCCAAAGTACCCGCCCTTCGCCCAGGTGCGCCGGTCGCCGCAGGCCGTGAGCCCGTGCGGGAACGGCGCGGGTGCCCCGGCCGGCCACCGCCGGGGGATGCCCCAGGAATCGAGCCAGCCCAGGATCCGCCGCAGGCCGGTCATCGGCCAGGACGTGAACGGGTCCCAGGCGAACGCCACGACGCCGATCTGGACGCACAGCCGTCCCTCTGCGTTGGCTTCGGCAAGCTGGTCGGTGTCCGCGCCGGGCTGCGGAGGGGCCATCTGGCTCAGGTCCTCCGGCGTGCCGAGCAGCCGGCCGGCCCGCAGCACGGATATCAGCTGCACGATCTCGCCCCGCACCGGATTCCAGACCAGGTGCGGCGCCCTGCCGAGCTGGCCGAGGCTCTCCGCCGCCGACCCGGCCGACATCGCCCGCGGATCGGCGCCGAGTGCCTGCCAGACGACGCGGGGGGCTCCTCCGTTCAGTGGGCCGCCGTCGGTGCTATCCCAGAGGCGTTTTGCTCCAGGCAACCATGCATCACTCACTGCGCTCCCTACATCCTTCGGCGTCCGTCGGCTTGGCCCCTCTTACTACCTACGTCAGTGCACTGATTTAGTCCACCCCCCAGATGTGACGTCCTGCGAACCGTGGCCGAACCATGTCCGGGCATTACCGTCCCGTGGGCTACCGGAACCTGTGGGTGACTCCCGGCCCGGCCTGGGCGGTATGTTCTCCGGCATGGCGGTTGACGACGTTCCGGGAATTGACGGTGCCAGGCTGGCGGGGTGGCTGAGTGCCAACGGCATAGCGAACGGCGAGCTGACGGGCATCGAGCTGATAGCCGGCGGCCGCTCGAACCTCACCTACCGTGTCGACCTCGGCGCCTCCCGGCTGGTGCTGCGGCGCCCGCCGCTCGGGCACGTGCTGCCGACCGCCCACGACATGTCCAGAGAGTTCCGGGTGCTGACCGCGCTGCACGGCACCGACGTCCCGGTGCCGACGCCGGTCGCGATCTGCGCCGACGCCGACATCATCGGCGCGCCGTTCTACCTGATGGAGTACGTGGACGGCGTGGTGCTGCGTACCCGCGAGGATGGCGAGCGGCTCACGCCCGGCCAGGCGCGCCAGCTGTCCGAGCGGCTGATCGAGATGCTCGCCGCGATCCACGGCGTGGACATCGACGCGACCGGGCTGACCGGGTTCGGGCGGCCCGAGGGATACCTGGCACGCCAGCTTGGCCGCTGGCAGCGGCAGTGGGAGCTGTCGAATACGCGGGAGATGCCCGGCTACGACCGCCTGGTCGAGCGCCTCGCCGCCGGGCTGCCCGCCGATGGTGACCATGCCCTGGTGCACGGGGACTTCCGGCTCGACAACACGCTGGTGACGCTCGGCGGGGAGGGGCGCGGCGGAAAGGCCGGGCGCGGGGACCGGGCGGGCCAGCCGGTTGGGCAGGGCGGGCCTGATGAACAGCCTGCGGTCGCGGCGGTCGTGGACTGGGAGATGTCAACGCTCGGCGATCCGCTCGCTGACCTTGGACTGACGCTCGTCTACTGGGCCGATCCCGACGACGCGCGGTGGGGAGAGGTCAGCATCGGGGCGACGGTGACGGGCATGCCCGGATTCCTCACCCGGGCCGAGCTCGCCGGCCGGTACGCGGAGCTGACCGGCAGGGACCTGTCCGGCATCGGCTACTACATGGCGTTCGGGTGCTTCAAGCTGGCCGTGGTCCTGGAGGGCATCCACGCCCGGTTCCTGCAGGGCAAGACCGTTGGTGAGGGCTTCGAGCGCGAGGGGTTCGCGGTGTCGGCGCTGATCGAGCGGGCGCATCAGATGCTTGACAGGGGCCTGGACGGCGCCGCCTGATGATCAAGATCCCCCGAGAGTTTGAGTGAGGCCCGGCGCCCCGCTCTCGCCGGGCCTCACAAAGGATGACGCGTACCTCGCGTGGGCGGTTCACACGATCGGCACCGAATCCATGGGAGAATTCGGGGGAGTTTTCAGCGCGTGCAGCCGCCCTGGAGGCAGAACCGGCGGGCGAGAGCCTCGAAGAACACCTTGCCGACCTGTGTCGGGTTCGTGACCTGGTACGCGGCGCCGCCGCCTGCGGCAGCGATCTGCTGCATCTGGGTGATGTTGCCCTCCGCGCCGAGCATCAGGATGATCAGCTCGACCGGCTTGTTCGGGTTGAACAGCGCGTGCAGCTTCCGGACCAGCGTGGCCGCTGAGATGTCGCCGTGGGCGTTGTCGACCCCGGCGGTGAGCATGATGACCGCGTTGGTGTAGTTCGCCTGGTAGCTGGAGGTCATCTCCCTGTAGGCGGCCAGGATGGTCTGGTACAGCGCGGCCGGGGCCTTCGTCTGCGTCTGCAGCCCTCCGTCGGCCTGCAGGATCTGCTCGCGCCTGGTGATCAGGCCGAGCTCGCCGGGCAGCGGGCCGACCGAGACCAGCTGCTTGTAGGGCAGGTTGCCGTTGAGCTTGTCCGAAAACTCCCACAGGCCCATCTGCGCGCTGTCCGGGAACAGCTCGAGGCCGAGCTCGGCGGTCTGCTTGAGTATCTGCCCCAGGGTCAGGCCGGGAAGGCCGGACGGCGCGGCCGTCGCCGACGAGACGTCCATGACCGCCAGGTCCCGCGACCCGACCTGCAGCCGCCGCCAGGCCGCCAGCGCTGTCTGCGCCTCACTGGGCGCGGCCGCCGTGGCCAGCCGCAGCGGCTGCTGCGCGATCCCGTCGTCGGCGGGCAGCGTGCCGGTCACGCCGTTGGCCGACCGGAAGCCGTAGTAGCGCACCAGCTGGGCGGTGTAGCTCTGCTGGAGCAGCTTGCCGAACTCGCCGGCCGCGGCCTGCTCGGCCCGGCTGGTGGAGGTGACGACGTAGGGGTAGTTCAGCTCGGGTGAGCCGAGTGCCGCGCTGCCGGCGGCGGGGTACCGCGCGGCCAGCGGCTGGCTCGGGTGGAGGGCGTCGTAGCTGAGCACGGCCTGCTCGGAGGTGACCGTGACCGGGTGCGCGTTCAGCGGGGGAGCGGACAGGCTGACGAACGCCGCGAGCTGGGCCGGGGTGTCGAACTGCGTCGAGGACGAGGCCGTGAACACGAACTTGGTCAGCTGCGTGCGCGCGGCTGAGCTGGTCCCGAGCAGCCTGCTGACCTCGATCAGGGCGGAGAGCCCGGCGGCGCTCTGCGTCGGGTCCGGCAGCTCGATCCTGACCTGCTGCGTGGTCGGAGGTCCTCCGGCCGACGCCGGTGCGAGGAAGTTCCAGCCGACGCTGTTGTTGAACGCGGGAACCTGCGCTGCCGCCGCGGCGGGCATCACGATCATCAGCGGCGACCTGGCCACCGTGATTCCGGTGGTCTGGACCTGCTGCGCTCCCAGCGGGTAGGAGCGCGCGACGTCCACCCACAGGCTCGAGTCGGGAATCCAGGAGTCGGCGGTGGGCAGGCCCCCGGCCGAGGCCTGGCCGTCGACCACGGATGCCACCGTCGCCGGGTCTTCCGGGGTGACCTGCGCCACGACGCAGCGCCCGTCGGCCACGTGGCTCTGCCGGTTGAACAGCTGGCCGACCTTCTGGATGGCCGGGGCGACGTCGGGGGAGACCGCCACGTTGAGCACGAGGGGGCGGTCGTTGCAGTTGGTGCGGGCCATGACCGCCTGGGCGGTGAGCCCGCCCATGAGGACCGCGGAGATCGCTACCGCGATCGCGACCAGCAGTCCCACCCGGACGTGGCGCTCGCGGCCCCGTCGGCTGACGCGACCGCGCCGTGCGCGTGAACTCACAGGATTCCTTGGGTTGCAGGCATCAGGCCGACCCGGCGCAGGTCCCCAGGCATCCCGGGCCAACCAAGACTATATATGAGGGTCGTCGCCGGATCGGCCGACTTGCCCCGATTTAGCGACGCCACCCCACACCCAATTCCCGGGCGGAAAGTGGCCACCAGCACTCCCCGCCCAGAAAGTGGTCACCAGCGAGGTGGGCACGACCGCTGATGACCACCTTTGGTCGCAGGACGCGAGACTGGGGGGATGCACACCATGGTTGCGCTCGGCGACGCCGGCGATCCGCGCCTGGCGGACTACGTCCGCCTGACCGATGTCCACCTGCGGCGCAGCCTGGAGGCGCCCAGCGGGCTGTTCGTCGCCGAGGGGGAGAAGGTCATCAGGCGGGCGATCGGCGCCGGGTACCCCGTGCGGTCGCTGCTGATCACCCGGGACAAGCTGGCCGTGCACGCGGACCTGGCCGGTTCCTGCCCCGGCCCGGTGTACCTGGTCGAGCCGGAGGTGGCCGAACAGGTGACCGGCTACCGGGTGCACCGCGGCGCCCTGGCCTCGATGCAGCGGCTGCCGCTTCCCTCGGTGGCCGAAGTGACCGGCAGCGCCCGGCGCGTCGTGGTGCTGGAGGACATCGTCGACCACACCAACGTGGGCGCGATCTTCCGGTGCGCGGCCGCGCTCGGCTTCGACGCGGTCGTGCTGGCCCCGCGCTGCGCCGACCCGCTGTACCGGCGGTCGGTCCGGGTGTCGATGGGCGCGGTGTTCGCCGTGCCGTACGCCCGGATGACCGACTGGCGTGAGGGACTCGGCGAGCTCCGCTCGGCCGGATTCCGGCTGCTCGCGCTCACCCCCGCGCCGGACGCGGTGCCGATCGGCGACGTCCGGGCCGGACCGGACGGCCGCCTCGCGCTGCTGCTCGGGACCGAGGGAGACGGCCTCTCGGCCCGCTGGCGGGATCAGGCCGACGTGCCGGTGCGGATCCCGATGCGCCGGGAGGTGGACTCGCTGAACGTCGCCTCGGCCGCGGCGATCGCCTGCTACCTGCTGGCCGAACCGCCGCGGTGACCGCGCAGGCCCTCCTCGACGGCCGCTCTACCGCAACCGCATTCCGAGGACGTGGCTGTAGCCGGTGCGCAGCCGCGTGAAGCCCAGATGGTCATAGAAGCTCAGCGCGCGCTGGTTGGCAGGCATCACGTGCAGGTGCACGCCGTGCGATCCATGCTCACGCAAGGCTGCCAGTTGCAGGTCCA
Source organism: Streptosporangiaceae bacterium (assembly GCA_030039095.1). The sequence goes on along the minus strand of JASHQP010000539.1, from coordinate 586 downwards.
TCAGCTGACGGCCGATTCCCCGGCCCTGGACCCTGGGCAGCAGGTCGATATGCAGGTGCGACGGAAACTCAGCGATCAGATCGTTCTCGGCCTGCCAGGGGTGGTGGATCACGTAGGCGAGTTCCTGGTCCCGGGTCCAGTGCTCGCGCTCGGTGACCTCAGGGTCGGCGTAGCGCAACCGCAGCGGCGGCCACCATTCCTGCTCGAGCCGCCGCTCGAAGGCCCGGGTGTCCAGCGCGGCCAGGCAGTAGCCGCCGACCCCCGCGCCGTCTTCGGCCACGAACGCCAGCGACGGCTCCAGCGCCCCGTAGGGCGCAGCGTGCACATGACCGAGCAGATCCGGGTCGCGGAACAGGCCGGTCGCGTCGGCGCCGCTGTCCCCGGTCTGCAGGCAGACCCGGTACAGGTCGCCCAGGTCGCCCGGGCGGTAGCCGCGGATCCGGACCTGGCTCTCGGGCGGGCTCTCGGCCGGGTTCACCGGGGGCTCACCGGCGGGGTCCCGGGCGGGCTTCCGGACGCGCTCCCGGGCGGGCTCACCGGCGGCTCGGTCATGAGCGCGCGGCCGCCGGGCGGAAGGCGTCACGGA
>JASHQP010000538.1 GCA_030039095.1 Streptosporangiaceae bacterium | reverse complement strand
GCAGCGGGACCAGGACCAGCGCGGAGATGATCCCGGTCACCACGATCACCGTGAACAGCCACGCGGCGGCGGTCGCGTACAGCCGCATCAGCCCTCGCATGTCGGCGGGGTGATACCGCCAGGCCAGGGCGGCCCGCAGCGTGTAGAAGAGCATGCCCGCCCAGATCGCCGCTGGCAGCAGGTGACAGTAGGTGATCAGGGCGCCGGCCACCGGGATGATGCTCTCCGGGTGCGCGCGCACGCCCTCGGCGGCCACCACCGCCAGCAGCGGCAGCACCGCCGCGCCCGGCTGCCGCAGCCGCAGCAGGCCGGCCGCGATCACGAACGCGGCGAACTCGACGCCGGCGATTGCTCCCGCTGTGGTGTGCAGCAGCCGAGGCACGTGCGCGAAGCCGGTCACCAGGCCCGCGCCGCCGACCGCGATCAGGGCCAGCCAGGCGCTCGCGGCCACGCCGAGCAGCGAGCCGCGCAGCGCCCACGGTGCCGGCAGCGGGACCGGGAACGTCCCCTTGTACTGCCGCGCAAGCCCGCGCCCGGCCAGCCCGCCGAGGGCTACCGAGAGCCCGGCGAACAGCAGCCAGCGCGCCAGGGCGGTCTCCCAGACAACGGGATCGGAGAGCCGCGCGGCGCCGTCGGCGAGCAGGAGCGTCACGGGCATGACAGTACTGGCTCGCATCACCCCGCCGGCGCGCAGTTATGCACCCGATGGGGGCAAGCCGGCCGAAACCGCAGGAGCGGGCGTCAGCGGAGCGTGATGACGTTGGCCGTGATCAGCGCCGCCGCGTCCGAGGCCAGGTACGCGATGACCTCGGCCACCTCCGCTGGGTCCGCGATGTGGATCAGCGTGGGGGTCGCCGCGACCGTCTCGCGGACGCTGTCGGTGACCCAGCCGGTGTCGGTGACCGGCGGGTGCACCATGTTCGCGGTGATCCCGTACCGGGCCAGTTCCAGCGCGGCCGACATCGTGTAGTCCTCCTGGGCGGCCTTGGCCGCGCCGTAGGAGACCTCTTCGGGGAAGCCAAGGCCGCCGCCGGAGGTCAGCCCGATGATCCGGCCCCAGCGCGCCCCGCGCGCGATGTGCCGGCGCGCGAACTCACCGATCAGCAGCGCCGGGGCCATGGCATCGACGGTGAACTGCTGCTGCCAGGTTGCCGCGCTCACCGGCCGGAGCGACCGGCCGAGCCGGTCGCTGTCTGCCGCGGCGAACGTGTCGGCTACCCAGCCGGTGGCGTTGTTGACCAGGATGTCCACGGGTCCGAGTTGCGCCTCGGCGGCATCGAACAGCGCGGCCGGGACCGCCGGGTCGGACAGGTCGGCCTCCACCGCCACGGCGTGCCCGCCGTCCTGCTCGATCCTGGCGACCAGGGCCCCGGCGTCCCGGCTCCGGCGCTCGCCATAGGCCCGGGGGATGCCCGGATCCTCGGGGTCATCGATCCGCAGGTAGCTGCACAGCACGGCGCACCCGCGCCGGGCCAGCGCCACGGCGGTGGCCGCGCCGATACCGTGGTTTGCGCCGGTCACGATCGCGGTATGTGTTCCCGCCACGGCGTGCCTCCCTCCGGCCCGGCCGACTCTACGCCGCGGCGGCCGATGAGTACCCGGCGCGCGAGCGGTCAGTAATCCAGTACCCGAGAGCAGAGGAGGAAGCCATGACCGACAAGGCGTTCGTCACCTGCCTGTGGTTCGACACCGAGGGCGAGGCCGCAGCGAACTACTACGCCAGCATCTTTGCCGACTCGAAGATCGGCCGGATATCCCGATACACCGAGGCTGGGCCGAGGCCCGCAGGGTCGGTCCAGACCGTCGAGTTCGAGCTCAACGGGCAGAAGTTCCTCGCGCTGAACGGCGGGCCGCAGTACACGTTCAACCCGGCGGTCTCGATCATGGTCCCGTGCCAGGACCAGGCCGAGGTGGACTACTACTGGAGCAGGCTCACCGATGGCGGCCAAGAGGTCGCGTGCGGCTGGCTGGTGGACAAGTTCGGGCTGTCCTGGCAGGTCTACCCCGTCGCGCTGCTGGACATGGTCACCGATCCCGACCCGGAGAAGGCGCGCCGGGCCACCGAGGCCATGTTCACGATGAAAAAGCTCGACCTCGCCGCGATCCAGCGGGCCCACGCGGGCGGCTGACCGGCTACCACGGCTGTCCGGGGCGGCCCGGTCCCCTCTGGGAGAATTGGCCTGCCAGGGAAGGGGCCGTGACTGGGATGTGGCAGCACGCCGCTCGGATGCGCACGCCAGCCGTCGCCGGCTGGCTCACCGACATCGTGCCGGCGTGGCTGGTGACCGCCATGCGGCCAAAGCCGGCGCCGGTCCCGTGGGCGGAGATGCTGCGCGCCGGGATCGCTATCTGCGTGCCCATGGCCGCCGGGATCGCGTCCGGCCAGCGCGCGCTCGGGCTGCTGATCGCCATGGGCGGCCTGCTCGGCATCGTCGTGGACAACGGGGGCGCCTACGCCACCCGGCTCCGGCGGGTGGGATCGGCCGCGGTGTTCGGCGGCGCGGCCGGCCTCACGATCGGCTCGCTCATCCACGGCCGCGGCTGGATCGCCGTGGTCGCTCTCGTGGTTGTCGCCGGGACCTCGGCCGTGCTGAGCGCGATCAGCGACATCGGCTCGGTGACCGGCCTGCAGCTGCTGGTCTACAGCTCGCTCGGCCTCGGCCCGATCGGCGCGCTGCGGCCCTGGTGGCACACGGCGCTCGGCGTGGTTCTCGGCACGGTCTGGGCGCTCCTGCTCACGGTGCCCGGCTGGCTGCTCTCGCCGCGGGCCGCGGAGCAGCGAAGCGTCGCCGCGGTCTACCACGCGCTGGCCGCGCAGTTGCGTGCGATCGGCACGGCCGGCTTCGCCGGGGCACGCCGGGCCGGCACCGCGGCAATGAACACCGCCTACGACACGGTGCTCACCGCCCGGTCTACAGCGGGTGGCCGCAGCGAGGAGATGCGGCGCCTCGTGGCCGTGCTCAACCAGGCCAACCTGATCGCCGAGGCGGCGTCGGCGCTCGGCCTGGAGGACAACCGGCCGGAGGCCGGTATCCCCGACGCGATCGACCGCGTCGCCGATGCGATCGCGGCGGGCGCGCCGCCGCCGCCCATACCTGCGGTGCCGGGGGAAAGCCCCGGGACGGCCGAACTGCGCGACGGCCTGGCCGGGCTGGCGCGCGTGACGTCGCGCAACTGGTCGCCGCCCACGGCGCGGCCGTCGCCGGGACCGTCGCTGCCCGACCGGCTCGGGGCGCTGGCCGACCGGCTGACCAGCCCGCTCACCCGCAGGTTCACGGTACGGCTCATGGTGTGCGTCGGGGTGGCGGGCGTGGTCAGCGAGGTGCTGCCGCTGCAGCGCTCCTACTGGGTCGTGCTGACAGTCGCCGTCGTGCTCAAGCCGGACTTCGGGTCGGTGTTCGCCCGGGCGGTGCAGCGTGGCCTGGGCACGGTCACCGGGGCCGTCCTGGGCGCGGTGATCATCGTGGTGGTGCCGTACGGGCCGTGGCTGCTGATCCCGTTCGGCCTGCTCGCGGCGCTGCTGCCGTACGGCCGGAGCCGGAACTACGGCCTGATGGCGGTGTTCCTCACCCCGCTGGTGGTCGTGCTCATCGACCTGCTCGCGCCCGGCGGCTGGCGGCTGGCCGAGGACCGGCTGGTCGACACGCTGATCGGCTGCGCAATCGTGCTGTTCGTCGGCTACGCCCCGTGGCCGGCAAGCTGGCATGCGCACCTGCCCGGCAAGTTCGCCGACGCGATCTCCGGCGTGAGCCGGTACCTGCAGGTGGCGCTCGCG
>JASHQP010000537.1 GCA_030039095.1 Streptosporangiaceae bacterium | reverse complement strand
TCATCGAGGTCTGGGATGCCAGCCCTGACGAACCGAAGGTTCTGCAGGCAGCACCGGATGACGAAGGCGGCCGGGGGCTTGCGATCGTCGACCAGCTCGCCTCGCGCTGGGGTGCCCGCCACCACCACCTCGGCGGCAAGGTAGTCTGGGCCGAGCTACCGATCTACGCATGGGACCTGCGCGAACTGCCCGGCCGCAGCGGGCCAACCGCCGTGCCGGCTCTCTCCAAGGCTGTCAACTGGCTCCCTCCAGACCGGCAACTGCTCGAGCAAGTCGTCAGTGGGCTGCAGGATCTCTAGGAGTGTGTCGGTAAAGAACCACCGGCGGGCGGGCTCGGTACGGCTCGCGCCAACGGGGCCACTAGTTCAGATCGGCCCGGCGGAAAGCGATGACTGCGGTGGCCAGGACAGCCAGGCCGACCACGATCAGGACGGCGAAGTCGATCGCACTAACGCCTCTGCTGATCTGGTCATTGGCGACCGACCAGTAGAAGAGTGAGAGATACCGGCCCGGCCGGATGCCCGAGATTGTCTGGGCCAGCGAGCTGAGCAGATACGAGGCAGCGGCCAGACCGGCGCCGACTCCGAGCGCCGTCCCCCTCCTTCCGGTGACCACCCCAACCACCATCGTGATCAGGCCGAAGTCCAGTCCCATCAGCACCAGAGCGACTGAGACCGCGATGGTGCTTTCGGGACTGATGCTCAGCTGGAAACCGCGCCCGATGAGGACACAGATGGCCACCGCGACGGCCAGGAGCAGCGCCTGCGCCGTCATCGCTCCGGCTTTCTGGAGCAGGATCGAGCGTCGGCGGATCGGCAAGGCCGTCACGAGGGCCAGGGTTCCGTCCTCGTCCTGCCCGGCCAGTGCCGCCGCGCCGTAACCGACGGTCAGCAGCAGCATGATCAGCGGGAAGAAGTTGCTGTAGATATTGGCGTTGAGCCAGCCATCGGGTGAGGTCAGCTTGCCGGTGATGCCGAACAGGGCCGCAGCCGTTGAGCCGCTCAGGCCGTTGAGCGACGTCTGGTGCTTGAACGAGGGGTAGAGGGCCACGACAACCAGTGCGTAGACGGCCATCCCGGCCGCGTACCAGATCGTGCTGCGCCGCCGCAGGCGCAGGTCCAGCCTGGTGACGCTAGCCAGCATGAGAGACCTCCTTATCCGGCGACTGGCGGTAGTAGTCGAGGAAGAGCTCCTCGAGATCGGCCGGCCGGGATAGCAAGTCGACGGGGTCGTGGCTGGCAATGACCTTCAGCACCGGGCCGATCTCGCCGGTCACATCGAGCGTCAGCCGCGGACCGTCGGCGGCGATCACCTTCACGCCCGCTATCGCCTGCAGAGCAGCCGGGTTGACCGTATGGCGGAAGCGAATCTCCATCTTCTGCGGCGCCGCTCGCCGCAACCCCTCAACGGTGTCCTCGGCGACCAGCTTGCCGTTCCTGATGATCGCGATCCGGTCGGCCATCCGCTGCACCTCATCGAGCTCATGCGAGGAGAGGAAGACCGTCCGATCTTCGGCCGTGGTCTCCCGTACCAGGTTCTCGAACTCGTGCTGCATCAGCGGATCGAGCCCGGATGTGGGCTCGTCGAGAACTAGTAGGTCCGGCTTGTGCATGAAGGCCAGGACCAGGCCGATCTTCTGCCGGTTGCCCTTCGACAGCTCGCGGACCGGACGATCGGCCACCACCAGGAAGCGCTCCAGCAGGCCTCGTATGAAAACCTCGTCAACACCGCCACGGCTGCGGGCGAACCAGTCGATGTGCTGGTGGCCAGTCAGCCGGGGGAAGAGATCCAGATCGCCGGGCAGGTAACCCACCTGGCGATGGATCTCGACGCTGCCGGAAGCAGCATCCAGGCCGAGGACCATGGCCCGCCCTCTGGTCGGCCGCTGCAGGGCCATGAGCATGCGGATGGTCGTCGACTTCCCTGCTCCGTTGGGACCGAGGAAACCGAAGACCTGCCCGCTCTGCACCTGAAGGTTCAGGTCACTGACCGCCGCCACGCCGTCATATCTCTTCGTCAGCTCGTGTGTCTCGATGACAGCGGCCATCGCCTTAAGCGCCTCCCTGGCCGGCCGCGCCGGCATAGACCCCGCCCGTATAGACGTCAATGACCGTTGCCGACCAGCGGACCAGGCCGTCGCGCGAGAGCGGGTCGACCCCGACGACCTCCGCCAGATACGGGCGGAACAGCAGCACCGCCAGGTCGTTGCTCAGCAGGAAGGCATTCCGAACCGCGTCGTCGGGGCTTGACCGGATAACTCCGGCCTGCTCCAGGGCCTGCATGCCAGCCACCGTCACCTGGTAGAGGCGACCGAACAACGCCATGCCGGCCTGGCTGCCGTCAGCCAGGAGCCGCCGGATGTAGCCCGCCATAGCCGGCTCACTTTCCAGCCGGTCGGCGAAGATCTGAGCAACGGTGGCGCTGCCGCCCTCCTCCTGCACCCTGGCCAGGTCGGCGAGCATCGATTCCACGAAGGACGCGACCCGCTCGTCGAGCACCGCTCTGAGGTTCTCTTTCGACCTGTAGTGGTGGATCACCAGGGAAGGCGATACCCCGGCCATCGCCGCGATCCGGCGGATCGTGACGTCGGCGTAGCCCCGATCGGCAAACAGCCGCATCGCGGCAATCCGGATGGCTGCCGCCGTTGAGAGATCTGCGGGGTCTGAACTCATGTTTACATATTGAAACAGATGTTCAGCAAGGTCAAGGTCGAGTTCGGTGAGACTGGGGCTGACCGGATTCTCCGAGGGACATTGGTCCTGGTCATCTCAGGTGGTCAGGCGATGTCCACGGCAACGATCGCCAGATTGTGGTTAAGTAGTGCAGCCTGGGTGCTCGGCTGCAGCCGGGTGCCCGCTAGGGCCCAGCACGACGCCGGCGATTCGACTTGATGGTGTAGCAGAAGGCCTGTAATTTTTCATGGGTGAACCTACACCCGCAGGCGGTGCTGACAGCCTCGCTCGGCAAGCACCCGCAAGCACTCGGACTGGTGCATGGTTGTCTCGATCTGGCTATCCAGCGGGCCTGCGCACCGTGGGCCGACGGCTATGCAGACCTCCGTCACGTCAAGGGCGGGGTGCTGGCCGGCGACATCCGGCAATGGCTGCTCCACTACCTGGACTGCCAGGACTTCCAGGCATCCAGTCTCATGGCGGCCGCCGGCTCGAACTGCTCAGTGGCACTGTCCGACGTTGATGGGCAAGTGGCCGTCGTCCGCAAGCACCCCCGCAGCTACGTGACGGGAGAACTAACGGCGGTCACAGAGATTGCCGCTACCACGCTGTTCGGCATCGACTACTCCCAGCTGCCCTGGGAGCCGTTCGTGCTCTGGGACGCCGACCTCAAGAGGCAGGTGCTCAGCAAGGCGTGGCTGGCAGCAGTTTCCGGCATCGACGATCCGGCCGGAGCGGTCATCTACTGCAAGTGCGAACTGCCTGCGGCGATCTTCCCGGCTGTCCGTCAGGAGCCGACCGGCGGGTCCAACGACGACTTCTGGCAGGACGACGACTTTGGCGACGAGGAAGGAGAAGGTACGGGCGACCCCGCCTAGACAAGCTCGTCAAACCACGATGGGGGCCGCAGATGGACGCTGCAGTTTACGGTGACCGGGTGAGGGCTGCGCGCATTCTGCGAGGCCTCCGGTCCATGGACGTGGCCAGCGCGCTTGGATGGCCTCCATCTCGTCAGACCATCTTTGAACAGGCATCAGTTACGCACATTCATGATCGGCTGCTGACGGCCCTGGCGAGGGAACTTAACTTCCCGGAGGAGTTCTTTACCGCACCACCAAGCCCGCCACTCCCGCCGGAGGACATTCTCTTCCGCGCCCCGGCAGCCACCACGAAACGGGAGAAGGCCTATCTGGCCGAGTTCGCCCGCATCGCCGGCGATGTGCTTTTCTGGCTCGACTCCTATTCGAAGCTGCCGCCGGTGAAGTTGCCTACAGTGACACCGGGCACCTCGGTTGCCGAAGCGGCCAGGCTGACGAGGGAAGCGATGGGAGTCGAACCAGATCGGCCCATTGGCCACCTGACCCACCAGATGGAGCGTTCGGGCATCCCGATCATTGTGCGCGGCACTTCTAACACGGCGCTACCCGAGAAACACCTGGGCTACTCGACCAGGGTTGGTCACCATCGGGAACGGCCACTGTCAGTGCTTCAGGCCCAGGAGTCCTGGGAGCGCACCCGGTGGACTTTGGCGCACGAGGCCGGCCATCTGGTTCTGCACGGATCGTTGCTACCGGAAAATGCTGAGGAACAAGCGCACGACTTCGCTGGTCAGCTGCTGGCGCCCGTTGAGGTTATTCGCGGCGAGCTACCGAGGTTCGTTACGCTCGCTGGCCTGACCGAGATCAAGCTCCGCTGGGGCCTGTCCATCGGCAGTCTTATTCAGCATCTGTCGCGGCACGGGCTGATCAGTGACGAACGCAAGGAAACGTTGCGTCGGCAGCTCTACACGCGCATCAATCCTGACACCGGGCGGACCTGGGGGCGGGATGAGCCTGGCTGGAATCTGCGCGAGGTGGAGCGGCCGAGTCTGATTACGCACTGGATGCGACGGTCTATCGGGGGCTCCGCGCCCAACCTGGTTGCCGCTTTGTCCAAGACCTGGCCAGCAGACATCATCGCGATGATGACTAGTCACCAGAGGACCGTCGGGGAGCAGGCCGAGGCCGTCCCAGCACGCGCTGCCGGTCGGCCCGCCGGGTCGAGCAAGACCTGGCAACGGTCAGGGCACGACACGGCCGACGTCATCGACATCCGCGCCTTCCGGCCGCACTCATGATGCCGAGCCACGCACGCACTGGCAGGTCCGCTGTACGTCCGTAGGATCGCGGTTCGCGAGCACGGCCTGATTGGTCGCCGGTGTTCTCATCGCGGCGCTGTCTGCTCCGCGATCTCGCGGATTCGCACGGCCCCTTGGCGGGCGCCTTCAGCGGCCGGGAGTCGTGCGGCGAGCGTGGCGGCGCGGCCTCGGAAGGCTTCATAGTCCCGGAGTATCGCTTCGACCGCGACGATGAGGTCTCGCTCTCGGAAGTGGTTCTTGGATAGGCGGATGGCCGTGCCGTGGCGGACGAGCATGTCGATGTTGTACTGCTGCTCGAACTGCATCGGGATGCCGATGACTGGCCGCCCGGCGTAGGCGGCGGTGTAGATGGTCCCCTGCCCGCCGTGGAGAACCGCCAGGTCAGCCAGCCGGTTGACCTCTTCGGCTGGAACGAGCTTTCGCATCAGCACGTGGCCGCCGAGCGCGGGGATCTCGTCGTCGTTCAGGATGCTGGTGGAGGCGGCGATGACGTTGTGCCCGGTGCCGGCCAGGGCCCGCAGGATACGCAGGTACAGCGCCTTGTTCCCGGATGAGCCCATCGCAAAGTAGATGTGACG
>JASHQP010000536.1 GCA_030039095.1 Streptosporangiaceae bacterium | reverse complement strand
TGGAGCCCAAGGGTGTCGGCGTGATCGAGCGGCTGTTCCCCGCGTTCAACCAGGGCGAGGCGTTCGTCAGCGCGAGCCTGACCGAGCAGGAGAAAAACCAGCTCGCCTCCCTGCTCCGCAAGATCATCCGCTCCGTCGAAACCGCCTGACCCGCCACCGCCGCCCGCTGACCGGGCCTGGCCACGCCAACCCCGTAGTGTCGCCGGCCCGCCGGTGCGGTTCTAGCCCGGAGTTGCCGTAACTCTGCGTAGAGATTGCTGCTGTGACGTGCTGAAGGTCAGTGGATAGTTCCGCGATGTGTAGCCACGAAATAGGTGTGTCGGTCCCGCTTCCGCCGGTAGGATCCGCCTATGATCTGGTTATGATGTCACGCAGCGGTGCGATGCACGTAGCCCGGAACAAGCGCACCTACGTGGCGAAGTCCGGTGAACAGCGGGTCTATGAGTCGGTCCTGGTCCGCCGGACCTACCGCGACAGCGGCAAGGTCCGCCATGAGACGCTGGCCAACCTGTCCGCGCTGCCGGCCGAGGCCGCCGCCGCGGTCGAGGCGACCTTGAAAGGCCAGCGGCTTGTCCCGGCCGGGCAGGCGGTCAGGATCACCCGGTCGGTGCCGCACGGCCACGTCGCCGCCGTGCACGCGATGGCCGGCAAGCTGGGCCTGCCTGCCCTGCTCGGCCCGGCAGGCCCGGCGCGGGACCTGGCCCTGGCGCTGATCATCTCCCGGGTGGCCAGGCCTGGCTCCAAGCTGTCCACCCTGACCTGGTGGGCCGACACGACGCTGGGCGCCGACCTGGGTGTCGCCGGCGCCTCCACCGATGACATCTACGCCGCGATGGACTGGCTGGCCGGCCGGCAGGACGCCATCGAGGCGAAGCTGGCCCGCCGCCACCTGGCGCCGGACGCCAACCCGGCGCGGATGGCCCTGTTCGACCTGTCCTCCTCGTGGCTGGAAGGCTCGCAGTGCCCGCTGGCCGCTCGCGGCTACCCCCGGGACGGCAAGAAAGGCAAGCTGCAGATCGAGTACGGGCTGCTCACCGACCCCGAGGGACGCCCGGTCGCGGTCCGGGTCTTCCCCGGGTCCGCCGGCGACCCGGCCGCGTTCACCCGGATCGTCCAGGTCATCCGGGACAAGTTCGCCCTGCGGGACATGGTCATGGTCGGAGACCGCGGCATGATCACTTCCGCTCGGATCGCCGCGCTGAACCAGGCTGAGGACGGCACCCCGCGGCCGGACCCCTACGGGTGGATCACCGCGCTGCGCGCCCCGGCCATCAAGAAACTGCTGGCCGAGGACGGCCCCTTGCAGCTGTCCCTGTTCGATCAGCAAGACCTGGCCGAGATCACCAGCCCGGACTTCCCCGGCGAGCGGCTGATCGCCTGCCGCAACCCGGTGCTGGCCGCCGAGCGCGCCCGCAAACGCGAAGACCTGCTGGCCGCCACCGAGAAGCTGCTGGACCCCATCATCGCCCGCGTCCAGGCCGGCCGGCTAGCCGGCGCCGGGCCGATCGGCGTCGAAGTGGGCAAGGTCATCGGCAAGTACAAGACCGCCAAGCACTTCGCCGTGACCATCACCGACACCGGCCTGGCCATCGAACGGCGGCAGGACCAGATCGACGCCGAAGCCGCCCTGGACGGGTTCTACGTGCTGCGCACCCCCATCCCCGCCGCCGAGCTGGACGGCCCCGCCGTGGTGACCGCCTACAAGAACCTCAAATACGTCGAGCGGGACTTCCGGCACATCAAATCCGACGACCTGGACCTGCGCCCGGTCTTCCACCGGCTCGAAGAACGCGTCAAGGCCCACGTGCTGATCTGCATGCTCGCCTGCTACCTCACCTGGCACCTGCGCCGCACCTGGGCGCCGCTGACCTTCACCGACCAGAACCCGCCCGCCCCGGCAAACCCCGTCGCCCCAGCCCGCCGTTCGCCACACGCCCAGGCCAAGGCCTCATACCAGTACGACCAGGCCGGCCAGCCCTACTACAGCTTCCGCGGCCTGCTGGCGCACCTGGCCACCTTGACCCGCAACCAGGTCCGCTTCGCCAGCACTCAGGCTGCCATCCCGATGCTCGCCGAGCCGACCAGCGCCCAGCGGCAAGCCTTCGACCTGATCGGCGTCCCGATCCCGCTCACCTTGAAGTAGCCAGAACACGACCCGGCCCGGGACGGCAAAACCCCACGTCAGAAGCGGAATAACCTGCCGAACTAGCCGTAACTTCGGCCTAGACGACGTTAGCCCTGGCCATCCTGGCCCTGATCGCTGCCACCGTCGCTAGGGGCCCGGATCGTTCAGGCCAGGCAGCTCAGGGAGCTGCGACCGTTGAACGAGAAGGAGGTGCCGGTCCTGGAGGGCCACCGGACCGAGACGAAGGCATTACGGCAGCTGCGCTAGCGCCATGAACAGGAGCGTGGCGAGCGATTCGTCACGGATGCGTTTGCTGGCAGGAGATCGGCCCCGATCGCAACCCGATGCGGCGCAGATGGACGGGTAGGTGCGACCGCTATCCAGGCTTCGACGACCGGTCTGTCGGCGGCACGTGAATACTGGCTCTGGCACAGTTTCTGTGACGTTGTCCGGCGTGTCGACCGGAGTCGTGATCGTAGCTTTTGTGATCATGCTGGCCGTGCGATCTTGATGTTGCCGATGTTCTGCTGCCGCACCTGGCGGACGTGCTGGTAGATGCGGTCTTCTCGGCGGGCAGGTCGGTGCGTGTCCAGGCCAGGGCGTGCGGCTCATCAGCCGCCTGCCCGGGGTGCGGCACGGTGTTGCGGCGTGTGCATGGCCGGTATGAGCGGCGGCTGTTGGATACCGCCGCGGGCGGCCGGGAGGTAGTGATCTGCCTGACCGTCCGGCGCTTCTCGTGCCAGGCTCCAGCCTGCCCCAGGACCACCTTCGCCGAGCAGGTCAGCGGGCTGGCTCGGCTCGTTTGCGCCCTGGTCTCGATCCAGCCAGCGAGCTGCGTGCCGTCCACCGGTGTCCGGCCGACTCCAAGCAGGCGGGTCCGGATGCCGGTGCTCGTGGCGGCATCAATGCCGAAGAGTCTGCAGTCGGCGGCGGGGCCACCCGCAGCGCCCAAGCGAACTGCGCTGCCACAGCCGTGAGGACACTGCCAGGCAGGCAGATCACCTGAGCCGGAGGTGCGGGCGGCAATCGCTACTTGCTGCGGCTGACATTCCTGGGCCGGTCTGCGGCGGGCGCCGCCACGCGGCGATGGTGGTATCCCTGCCATGGATACCCCAAGGCATACCGGTCGCCGATGCATGAATTCCCAGCTAATTAACTTGTCGGTTGTACCCTCGCCGATCTATCAGCTCCGTAATGGCCGCAGCGCCGGAAGGACAGAGTGTGGCCAGGCCCGCACACGCACCCACTGCCGCGTCCGAGGAACTGCTCATCTCGATGAGGAGCCAGCCCGCCACTGCCCCCGGCTATGTAACACGCGGCCCCCACCTGCGAGAGTTTGCAACGATCTGCCATCCACCCGTTACAGCACCAAGAAGAATCATGTCAACGAAACCCACCTACCTCAACGAACGGGGCATGGC
>JASHQP010000535.1 GCA_030039095.1 Streptosporangiaceae bacterium | reverse complement strand
AGCGGGCTGTGGCCGGTGTTCTGCAGCCAGGTCGCGGCGCTGGTGGCGATCGCCGGCGTCGCCGCGTTCACCGGCGATCTGCGGCCGCCCGGGCGGCGCGGCGGCTGGCTGGCCGCTGCCACCGGCCTGACCGGCGCCCCGGGCACGATCCTCTATTTCCTGGCGACGCACCGCGGCCTGCTCTCGATCGTCGCGGTGATCACCTCGCTCTACCCGGCGGTGACGATCCTGCTCGCCCGGGTGGTCCTCGGCGAGCGGCTGACCAGGATCCGGCTGGCCGGGCTGATCCTGGCGGCGGCGTCCGTGACCCTCATCGCCGTCAGCGGTGCGGGATGAGCAGGATCGCCTCGACGGCCTACACTGGGAGTGCGGCCCGAGCGGGCCGCACCGGGTATCTGGCGGAGGCCATGATGGTTGCCTGGCTGGCCGGCGTGGCGGCCCAGCTTGCCGGCTTCTGGCTGCCCGCTGGCCATGCCGCGGCCGGACCATCTGCATCCGGCCTGATGGTGGTCGCAGCGGTCGCGCTGACCGGCATGCTCGCCGCCTTCCTCGCGCACGGCGCCAGGATCGCGTCGGCGGTCACGGCGCGCCCGCTGGTCCGCGCCGCCACGCTGCGGGTGAAGTCCTGGTCGGCGGCGTTCCAGCGCCAGCTCAACCCCGACGCGGCGGGCCGGTCCCGCCCCCGAGCGCCCTCGGTGACCCCGGCGGCCGCCTGATCACTTCGACGCCGGGGGCCTCGTCCCCTGCGTAACAGCCCATGCGAGGCATCGCCTCCGCATGCTGGCGGCCGTCTCCAGCTGTCATCCATTCCGCGAACCGCTGGAGGGTCCGAGTCATGTTCAGCCTGTTCTTCACGCTCTTCGACGGCGCCGTTCGCGCCGCTTACCACCTCGTGTCCGGGTTCGCCGTGGCGCTGGTCCCGCTGGCCGGCGGCCTGGCGGCCGCGGCAGCCATTGTCGCGTTCACGATCGCGGTGCGGCTCGTGCTGCTGCCGCTCAGTTATTACGCGATCCGCGGCCAGGCCGCCCAGGCCCGGCTGGCCCCGCAGGTCATGGCGCTGCGCCAGCGTCACGCCCGGCAGCCGGACCGGCTGCAGCGCGAGCTCAGCGAGCTGTACCGGAGGGAGGGAACCGGGATGTTCGCCGGCTACCTGCCGCTGCTGCTGCAGTTGCCGTTCTTCAGCGTGATGTACCGCCTGTTCCGGTCGGGCACCATCGGCGGCCGGCCGAACACCCTGCTCGGTCATGACCTGTTCGGCGCGCCGCTGGGCAGCCACTGGCTGAGCGGGCCCGGCCCGCTCAGCGCCCAGGGCCTGGTGTACCTCGGGCTGTTTGCGCTGCTGGCCGTCGTCACGTGGGCAGCGGCCCGGATCGGCAGGAAGAGCGCGGCACGCCTGGCTGCGCAGGCCCCGGCGCCCGGCCGGCCCGGTCAGCCGGGGCAGCCCGGGCAGGGCCAGCAGGGTCATCCGGGGCAGCCCGGTGGTGCCGCCGGAACGCTGCTGCGGCTGATCCCGTACGTCACGGTGGCGATCGCCGCGATCCTGCCGCTCGCGGCCGGCCTTTACCTGCTGACCACGACGGCCTGGGCCGCGGCTGAGCGGGCGGTGATCACCCGCAGGATCTCTGGAGTCACCCCCAGCCCTCCCACCCCCAGCCCAGGCCGAGGAAAGGTTCGGCCGCAGTCGCGCTCGGCGTGACTATTGCCGCTCCGGCCATTACCACCAGGGTTGAATCCTGATTCACCGCGGTATTCAGCCAGAAATAATTAGCGTGCCGCCGGCGGGTCGCAACGGTAATGAAGCCGACAGCAAGTAGCGTGCCATCCTGAACGCTGCCGGGGGTATGCGGGGATGGGGGTCCCCGTCGGTGGTGCGAACGTTCTGTCGGGGGATACGACGGGTGCAACGGGGGAAGACGTCGCGGTCATGGCCTTGGGCAATTCGAGTTCACTTCGACTCCATTCCCACCACGCGGCCCGCTGACAGTCGTCACTGCGTCATCCGCGCCATCCGGATGAAATGAGAAGGCGGTATTCAGCATGCTCCCACGCCGACTGCCGGGCCTGACCCGGCTCTGGAGCTCGCTGGCCGTGGTCGTGGCCGTTGCGGTTCTCGCAACGCCCGTAGCGTCCAGCCAGGCCGCGCAGAAGGTCTCTGCCGCGTTCCAGCCGGTGACGTACCGGGGCTACACGTTCGACGTGCCCAGTTCCTGGCTGGTGGTTCGCCTGGGTAGCTCCGAGACCTGCGTGCGCTTTGACGTCAGCGTGGTCTACCTGGGAAATCCCGCCGCCGACCAGGCATGCCCCAGCCTGCTGGTCGGGACGACCCAGGCGCTGCTGATTCAGCCGGGCTCGAAGTCAGCCGCCCGGTCCTCGGTCGAGAACCCGGTCGCCAGGACGATCACGGTGACCGCGCCGCGGATCAAGGTCACCGCCAAGTACGACACCGATCCAAGCCAGGTCCAGCAGATCCTGGCCAGCGCGTCGCTGCCCAAGGCGGTCATCGACGCCCCCGACCCGACGGCGGCCGCGGTCGCAGGAACGGAGGCGGGGG
Organism: Streptosporangiaceae bacterium; assembly: GCA_030039095.1. Next base: position 7,086 of record JASHQP010000535.1, on the reverse strand, counting down.
CGCTGCCAGCCCTCTCCTTCGCGGTCGCGAACTACACCGGCCTCGGCTTCGACACCTGCGCCGCGCCCAGCGCCGCGTACATGAGCGCCTGGCGGGCCAAGTCACCGTACCGGGCGATCGGCGTCTACATCGGCGGCTCCGACGAGGCCTGTGCCCAGCCCAACCTGACCAAGAACTGGCTGGCCAAGGAGGCGGCGGCGGGCTGGCACTTCATGCCCATGTACGTGGGGCCTCAGGCGGAGTTCGGCGAACTCGGCAAGCATCCGGGCCACCAGGGCCACGCAGCCGCCGAGGACGCCGTCGTGCAGGCCGAGCGGCTCGGGCTGGGTGCGGGCACTCCCATCTACTACGACATGGAGGCCTACGCGCCCGGGGAAACGGGCAAAGCGCTGCGTTTCCTCACGGCCTGGACGTCGTGGCTGCATTCCCTGGGATATTCGTCGGGAATATACAGCAGCTCCTCCTCCGCGGTAACCGCGCTCGCGCATCAGTACAACACTGGCAAGTACGCGATTCCGGATGTCATATTCGATGCCTTGTGGAACGGAAAGGCAAATACCACTGACTCTGTGCTGAGGGCCAGCGAGTGGCCCAATCATCAGCGAATACATCAGTTCGATGGAAATGTCGCGCAGTCCTACGGCGGGGACTCGATCAATGTCGACAAGGATTACCTGAACGTGAAGCTTTCCGGCTAAGGGTGGCTCCTCGCCGCACCGATGCGGCGAGGAGCGACCGTCACGGCGTCAGTTGCCGATGATGCTGGAAGGCCGGCGCCACTGGATGGTGGGCAGCATGGCCTCGGGGCGGACCCGGTGGGCGTACCGCTTGGTGATCTCGAACAGCGACTCGATGAGGGTGTCCGACAGCAGGTGCGGCTCGAGCCCGAGGCCGACGAGCCCGGTGTGCACCACGTTGTAGTGGTGGTTCTCGCTTTCCACCCTCGGATTCTCGACGTGGGTGACGGTGACCGCGTCCGGACTCGCCTTGACGATCGTGTCCGCGATCTGCTGCAGCGACATGAACTCGGTGATCTGGTTGAACACCCGGAACTCGCCGCGGGCTGCCGGGTTCTCGCAGGCAAGCTGGATGCACCGGACGGTGTCGCGGATCTCGATGATGCCGCGGGTCTGGCTGCCGTTGCCGTAGATCGTCAGCGGCTTGCCGAGCACCGACTGGATGACGAACCGGTTCAGGACCGTGCCGAACACCGCGTCATAGTCGAACCGCGTCGCCAGCCGGTCGTCGCGGGCGGTCTCCGGGGTCTGCTGGCCGTAGACGACGCCCTGGTTCAGGTCGGTCGCGCGGATACCCCAGATCCGGCACGCGAACTCGATGTTGTGGCTGTCATGCACCTTGGACAGGTGGTAGAACGACCCGGGCCGCTTCGGGAACAGGACCCGGTCGCGCCGGCCCTTGTGCTCGATGTCCAGCCAGCCTTCCTCGATATCGATGTTGGGCGTGCCGTACTCGCCCATCGTGCCGAGCTTGACCAAGTGGATGTCGGGGTTGATCTCGGCGATCGCGTACAGCACGTTCAGGTTGCCGACCACGTTGTTGACCTGCGTGTAGACCGCATGCTTGCGGTCCGCCATCGAGTACGGCGCCGCGCGCTGCTCGGCGAAGTGCACGATCGCGTCCGGGGCGAAGTCGCTGACCATGTGATAGGTGAAGTCGGCGTCGCACAGGTCACCGATGTACGTGCCGATCGTCTTGCCGGTCAGCTCACGCCAGACAGCGATGCGGGTCTGCAGCGACTCGATCGGCACCAGGCTGTCCACGCCCATCTCGTTGTCGTAGCCGCGTCGCGCGAAGTTGTCCGCCACGGCCACCTCATGGCCGGCCTCTGACAGGTGAAGCGCTGTCGGCCAGCCGAGGTAACCGTCTCCGCCCAACACCAAGACCTTCATGAACACGCTCCTGCCTTGTCCGTAGCTGTCGTAGCTTTATACGTGGCCTGGCTGGTAAAGGCATGCGAACTGCCTGAGTGTGACGCCGGCACCGGGCGCGCCTGCCGCGGGCTCCGTGGGAGACGTGCCGCTGGCCTGGAGGACCGCGTAACGGGGCCCTCCACAGGCTCCCGTACTGTATACCTGTCCTACTGATACAGAATCTCTTTTTGGCAGACCAGCCCTTAGCCAAGGACGCCCATGACCCAGGTATCGCCCAAGCTGACCGAGGCCGCGTGGGGCTTGCTCCCCGGACCATTGCGGCGAAGGCTCCGCACGGGAGGTGGCAGGCGCCTGGTTCGCTTCGCTCCCGCGGCCCTGGCGGCCCTGATAGCGACGCAGCTGACGTACTTCATCTGCCAGGTCGCGCACGTGTCAGCCGGGATCGCTGGCGCCGCCGGATGGGTGGCCGGCGCGTTCGTCAGCTACGTGCTCAGCCGGTGGGCCTGGGAGCGCAAGGGCAGGCCGCACCTGCTCAAGGAGACCCTGCCGTTCTGGGCAATCTCGATCGGCGTCCTGGTCGTGCTGACCCTCACCAGCAAGTTCGCTCACGCCGAGGCGCGCCACCTGGGCCTGCACCGGGTCGAGGAGGTCGCCTTCGCCCAGGGCCTCTACCTAGCGGCCAACTGCGTGACCTTTGTGTGCCGATTCTTGATCTTCCATTACGTGCTCTTTGCCGACCGGGCGTCCGGAGAGTCTGGTGAGCTCGCCGACGGCGTCAGCGCCCCGGAGGGGCCGGTGCCCGCGGCGGTGACCCCGTCGCCGGGCAGCCGCTCGGCCGCACCCGCCGCCGGCGCGCCTGCGGAGCCACCCGCACCGCGTACCCGCCGCTGACGCTCGCGCCACCACGTCCCGAGCACCACCTTGGAGAAGCTCAGCGCGTAGAAGGCGTTGTTGCCCTTCTTGCTCTTGCCGACCGTGCGCCGGTGAATCGTCGCCGGCCGCTCGCGGACCCGGTAGCCGTGGGTGATCACGCCGATCAGCAGCTCGGCCGCCTGGTACTGCGGCTGCTCGAGCAGGACGGCCCCGGTCACCTCGGAGCGCATGGCCCGCAGCCCGAACGTCGTGTCGCTGATCCGCTGGCCGGTGAGCACGCTGATTGTCAGCGCGAACACTCTCACGCCAAGCTTGCGCACCGGATCCTTGGTCTCCTCGCTCCCCATGGTCCGGGAGCCGGTCACGAAGTCTGCCTGGCCGGCCAGGATCGGAGCCATCAGGCTCTCGATCTCCGCCGGGTTGTACTGGCCGTCGGCGTCCGTGGTCACGATGTAGCGGGCACCGCCTTCTCGCGCCAGCCGGTAGCCGAGGCGCAGCGCCGCGCCCTGTCCGCGGTTCACCGCCGCCTCGCAGACCAGCGCACCGGCCTCCCTTGCCTCCTTGGCCGTGGCGTCTACGGCCCCGTCGGAGACCACGATCGTCGCCGTCTCGAGCCCTGCGACCGTCTTCGGAAGTGCGTCGACGACCTGGCCTATAGCGCCCTCCTCGTTGTAAGCGGCGATCACGATCGCGATCGGAGGCAGGCTCGTGGCCCGGTCCCCGAACTCGTCGATGAACGCCCGGGTGGCTGCGCTGTCGATGGCCTCGCTGCCATCAGCGGTGGCGGTCGTCACTTTTCTGCCTCCGTGAACTCTGGCCATACGGTGGAGAGCCCACCGGTCACGGGCACCCGCCGAGGACCGACCGCCCTCTTCGATGCTCCGTTCACCTGCGTTGTCATACACCACCCTGGTGTCCTGGGCTTGTTCGGGTCTAATGGTCCAGCATGCAATGATCCTCGGAGAGCGATTAGGAAATGCTGAGCGTCTCCCGAAACGCTGCCGTCAGACTTGGCAAGCTAGCGCTCGTCCGCGGAGAGCGGGCCCGCGGGTGCGCCTGGCTAGTGTATCGGCGTCCCTGACTGCGTTCGCCGGTATGGTCAACTCATTTGCCCTGGTCAGCTGGTGGTCTCCGGAAGACCAGCTGTGCAGTCGCTGAATGGCGGTTGGCAAACGTGATTGCAGGGACGGCGGACACATGCCCGCTGGCCATGATTGGCTCGTCCCGGCGAAGGCGCCGGCCCGCAGGCGCGGGGCTCGCTGTCGAGGAGGTGATGGCACGGTGACCTGGCCCCGTGACATGCCGCCCGGCCCCCAGTCGGCCGAGGAGGAGGCGTACCGGATCCTGCGTTCCCGCATCGACCTCTCCCGCCTGCCCAAGCACAGCCGTGACGTCACGGAGCGGATTATCTACGCCTCGGCCGACTTCGACTATGCGACGGATCTGGTCTGCGACGAGGAAGCCCTCGACACGGCGGTCGCCGCACTGGCAGGGGGAGCCGCCGTCGTCGCCGACGCGGCCACGGTCGCGGCCGGGATCACCGGCTGCCCGTTGGTCTGCAAGATCGGCGAGCCGCTCACCGCGCGGCTCGCCCGGACGGCCAGCATCTCCGCGGCCGCCGCCGCGGTCCGGCTGGCCTTCGGCGAAGTGGGTCCCGGCGCGGTGTGGGTGGTCGGGTGCGCGCCGGCGGCGCTCACCGAGATTCTGAGCAGGGGCGTGGAGCCGGCCTTCGTCATCGGGCTGCCGGTCGGGTTCGTCGGCGCGGCCGAGGCCAAGGACGCGCTGCGGGCCAGCGGGGTCTGCTCGGTGAGTAACGTGTCCGAGAAGGGCGGGGCGGCCGTGGCCGCCGCGGCGCTGGAGGCCTTGCTCCGCTCGGCGACGAAGGTCAGCGGGTCGCGGGCAGGGTGGGGCGCGGGGGCCGGAGTGCCCGCGCCCGCGCCGGGCGCTGGGCCCGCGACGTGACCAGGGGGCGGCCATGAACGAGCATTCCTACTCCGAGGAGCAGCGGGCTGCCGTCTACCGGGTCATCGAGGAGCGCAGGGACGTGCGCCAGGGGTTCCTCCCAGACCCCATCCCGGCCGACGTGCTCACCCGGATAATCGCCGCGGCGCACCGGGCTCCGTCGGTCGGCCTGTCGCAGCCGTGGGACTTCATCGTGATCACCGACCGGTCGCGGCGCGAGCGCATCAAGCGGCTGGCGGACAGGGCCAGGGCCGACTACGCGGCGTCGCTGCCCGGGGCCAGGGCGCAGGCCTTCGACCGGCTGAAAACCGAGTCCATCCTCGACACGCCGGTCAACATCGTGGTGACCAATGACCCGACCAGAGGCGGGCGGCACACCCTCGGCAGGCACACCCAGCCACAGACCGCCGCCTACTCCAGCGTGCTCGCGGTCGCCAACCTGTGGCTCGCCGCCCGGGCCGAGGGTCTCGGGGTCGGCTGGGTGAGCTTCTTCGGCGAGCGCGAGCTGGCCACGGAACTGGGGCTGCCATCCTTCCTCGAGGTGACCGCCTACCTGTGCCTCGGCTACGTCACGGAGTTCACGCCGGAGCCCGAGCTCGCGACCGCGGGCTGGGCACGCAGGCGGCCGCTGGCCTGGTCGGTGCACGCGGAGGAGTACGGCCACCGCGGGCTGCCCGGCCGGGACCCGGTGAGCCTGCTGGACGACGTGCGGGCCGCGATCGGCCCGCTGGACCCCGGCGCGATGGCCGCGGCGAGGGAGCGGCTCGACCGGATGACCAAGCCGCAGGGCTCGCTCGGCGCGCTGGAGGACGTGTCGGTCCGGCTGGCCGGCCTGGCAGGCTGCTGCCCTCCGCCGATGCCCGAGCCCGCCGCGGTCGCGGTCTTTGCCGGCGATCACGGCGTTCATGCGCAGGGAGTGACGCCATGGCCACAAGAGGTTACGGCTCAGATGGTCGCCAACTTCCTCGCGGGCGGAGCGGTGGTCAACGCGTTCGCCGCCCAGGCGGGAGCCGAGGTCGTCGTCGTGGACGTCGGCGTCCGGGCCGATCTCGACTACGTCCCGGGCCTGCTGCCACGCAAGATCGCACCGGGCACCGCGGACTTCACCGCGGAACCTGCCCTGACCAGGGACCAGGCCGAGGCCGCGATCGCGGTCGGCGTCGAGGTGGCCCGCGATCTGGTCGCGGCGGGCAACCGGTGCCTGCTCACCGGCGACATGGGGATCGCGAACACGACGGCGTCGGCGGCGCTGATATGCGCGTTCACCGGCCGCGACCCGGGAGATGCGACCGGCCGCGGCACCGGGGCCGACGACGCCACCTACGCGAGAAAGGTGGACGTGGTGCGCCGCGGGCTGGCCGCGCGCCGGCCGGACCCGGCCGACCCGGTCGGGGTGCTCGCAGCATTCGGCGGGCTCGAGCACGCCGCGCTGGCGGGCTTCATCATGGGCGCGGCGGCCCTGCGCACCCCGGTGATCCTCGACGGCGTGATCGCGGGAGCGGCGGCCCTCGCCGCCCACGCCCTGGCCCCGGATGCGATTGGCTGCTGCGTGGCCGGGCACCGGAGCGTGGAGCCCGGGCATGCGGCTACGCTCGATCATCTGGGGCTGAGGCCGCTCATCGATCTCGAGCTGCGGCTCGGCGAGGGCACCGGCGCCCTCCTGGCGCTCCCGATCGCCGCGAGCGCGGTTCGGGCGCTGCGGGAGGTCGCGACGTTCGACTCCGCCGGGGTGACGGACAAGGGCTGACCGCCAGCCGCACGGAGGCAGGCACGGCCCGGCCTGGAATCATGGCCGCCACGCCTGGCAGCATGATCCGAAGGAGCGCGGACAATCGATGGCCGGCACCGAGCACGCGCCGTACCTGCTGGCCCTGCGGCTGGCGGGCCGACGGGTGACGATCATCGGCGGCGGCGCGGTGGCCGCCAGGAGGGTGCCGGCGCTGCTGGACTCCGGGGCCGACGTGGTGGTCATCTCGCCGGGGCTCAGCCCTCAGCTGGCCGAGTTCGCCGCGGCCGGCCGGATCCGGTGGACCCAGCGCGGGTATGCCCAGGGCGACTGCGCTGGCTCCTGGCTGGTCGGTGCGTGCACCAGTGACCCGGTCGTCAACGCCGCGATAGCCGACGAGGCAGACGCCGCCGGGATCTGGTGCGTCCGGGCCGACGACGCGGCCGCCTCACGGGCCTGGACACCGGCCTCCGGAATGGCCGGGGACGTGCGAGTCGGCGTGCTGAGCGGGGAACCGCGGCACAGCGCCGAGGTCAGGGACCCCATCGTCGGAGGGCTGGCGTCGGGCGCGATCGCGCCCGGGGCCGGGGAGGCGCAGGCCTCGCCGTCCCGGCGCGGCGCGGCGTCCCGCGG
>JASHQP010000534.1 GCA_030039095.1 Streptosporangiaceae bacterium | reverse complement strand
AGTTTGTCCGGCGTCCGCTTGTCCGGCTTCCGCGGTGGCGCGACGGACGGCGGGACCTCGCATGGGCTCGTGATGAACGTCTGCTCCCGCCAGATGTCCAGCGGCCGGGACGGCCGTCCGGCAAACAGCAGGGCCGGGTTCTGCAGCGCACCGGTCGCGAACAGGGCCGCGGCCACGCGTGCTTCCTCGACACCCATGCTCGATCCGAGGCTGACCGCAGGCACCTCGCACTGCACGGACGCCGCCTTGGACAGGGCAGCGCCGGGACCCGTCTCGAGAAGCAGGCTGGCGCCGATGGCACCCGCGCCCAGCGCCTCGGCGAGTCCGGGTGAGCAGTCGAGCTGGGCACAGAGGAGATCCGCGACGTCGTCGGCCGTGACGACCTCGCGCCCGATGGCCGCGGAGATCAGCCGGTGGCCAGGCGCCGCAATCGTCAGCGCTCCCACCGCCTCACGGAGGCGGCTCGCGCGATCGCTGGCCGCCGCGGCCCCGGCGTCGCCGGCGGTCCCAGCCGGATCAGGGGGGGCTTCCGCGTTCAGGATCTGCATCCGGCTGGCGGCAAGCGCGAGCGCGTCGGCCTCACTCAGGCAGCCGGCCCAGACCAGGCCGGCGATCTCGCCGTGGCCGTATCCGACGGCGGCGTTCGCGCGAACGCCGAGTTCGTCCAGCCAGCGAAGCGCGGCCAGCTGCCGGGACAGAGCGTCGGCCTGATCGGCTGGAACGCCATCGGCAGCGCTGGCCGCGGCGTCGGAGAGCAGCAGCGTGACGCGGCCGTCCGCGTCCTCGGCCGCGAAGATGCCCGGCCGCGCGGCAAGCAGCCCTTCGACCAGCCCGGACAGCATCGTCGTGCCCTGGCTGGCCAGCCTGGCGAGCTGATCCTGATTCGACGCGACGATCGCCAGCCGCACCGGCCCCTGGGCCGCGGCATCGCATCCGAGCTGGACCGCGAGGTCGCCGAGCTCGGCATCGGACAGCCACGGCGCCACGTGGGCGATGCGGGACAAGATCGCGGCCAGCGCGTTGCGGTCGGGTGCGTGGAGCAGATACGCGGTGGCCCTGGTCGCGCCGCCTGCCGTCAGCACCGGGGCGGGGGCCGCCCCGGACTCCTGCTGCCGGGACCGTGACCCGCGCTTGCGCTCATGCCGCCCGCGCACCGGCTCGCTGCGCAGCACGAGGTGGACATTGATGCCAGAGCCCATCGCGCTGACGCCGGCGATCCGGGGCCCGTCCGGCCATGGCTCGGGCTCGGACGGCAGCCGCAGACCCGCGTCACCGCTGCGCAGCAGCGGATGCGGCTTCGTCACGCCGGTTGTCGGCGGGATGTAGCCGGTGCTCATCGCGAGCACGGTCTTGATCAGGCCCGCCGCCCCGGCGGCCGCCTTGGCGTTTCCGATGTTGGCCTTGATCGACCCGAGCGCCGCGGCGCTGCGCGCGTCGGCGCGCAGCTCGGCGAGCGCGTGCAGTTCGGTGCTGTCAGCCGCAGGAGTGCCACCGCCGTGCCCCTCGATCAGCTGGACGTCGGCAGGGGCGATCCCGGCTCGCCGGTACGCCCGGCGGAGCGCGAGGAGCTGGCTGGCAGCGTCGGGCGCCGACGCTGCGGCCTGTGCCGCCGACGACGTGCCCCAGCCCGTGATCTCGGCGTAAACCGGCAGCCTGGCGGTGCGGGCGTCGGCCGACCGCATCAGCACGAGCACGCCGCAGCCCTCTCCGGGCAGGAATCCGGTCGGGTTCTCGTCGTAGATGCGTACGTCACCGCGGGCCAGGGCGCCGGTCTTCGCCAGCCCGACCAGTTCCAGCGGGTCGAGACTGAGGTCCACTCCGCCCGCGAGAGCGACGTCGAGGTCGCCGTCGGCCAGCGCGGAGCAGGCAGAAGCCACCGCGAGCAGCGCGGAGGCCTGTGACCCGTCCACCGCGTAGCCACCGCCTCTGAACCCGAAGAAGCCGCAGATCCTGGACGCGATGACGGCGGGCGTGCTGCCCGCGAGGGTCTCGTCGGTCACCACGGGAAATGGCGCCAGGTAGCGCTGAGCGGCGTGCTCCAGCACCGGGATGGCGTGTTCCTTTGGGATCTCGCCGGCAGCGAGCGCGTCCTCGAGCACCTGCCGGACATATGGCCAGCGCAGCCGCAGCGCTGTGGCACGCGACCAGTCGCCGGTGAGGGTGTTGCCGATGATCACGCCGGTGCGGCTGCTGGCCAGGCCCTGGCCTAACGCGAATCCCGCCGCCGCCAGCGCCCGCGCCGATGTCTCCAGCGCCAGCCACTGAGCGGGGTCGGCCGCCCGATACAGGCCGGGGGGAACGCCGAACGCCGCCAGGTCGAACTGCCACCCCTCGAGCACGGCCGCGCGGGCGCTGTAGGTGGCGTCGGGGGTTGCCCGATCGGCGCTGTAGTAGTCGGTCAGATCCATGCGGCCCGGCGGCAGCCTGCGGAAGGCCCGGCGCCCGGTCAGCACGACGTCGAGGAGCTGAGCAGGGTCATCGGCGTCGGGGAAACGGCAGCCCATGCCAATGATTGCGATCGGTGAGCGGCTGGCGTCCTCGCCCGCGTCGCCGTTGGGTGCCTGCAGCCGGAAATCCGGTTCCTGATCACGTTGTTTGTAATTCAGAAAATACCGAACTGGGCGCAAGGACTCCGCACGCGACCGAATATCCATTATTACCTTTTCCCCCGAAAACTGGCCTGATCCCCCGTGGGCCTGCCCAGCCACCTGCGCACCGCCTACTGGCCGACCGGTACCGGCGGTCTCCCGGCCGCCGTTGCCCTCCCCAAGGCGTCGGCGGACAGCATCATGGATGGGTGAGACGACATTATTTGGTGGCGCGTTCGACGGTCAAGGTGAAATCGCGAACGCGCTGTATGAGGCATAGGGTCCTTCGCGAGAATTGGATTGCGGCCCGACTTGTGCCATGATCGAAGGGAATTTAGACCGCTATAACAGAACAATCCGCACCGGCGATCCGGGGACGGAGTGCTTCTTTCCAGGAGAGTGTGTGCTGCGGCTCACGGTGACGTCCCATCTGACCCTTGATGGGTGATGCGGAGCTTCGGGGTAGATGCCCTCCGCCGGGCTGTGACAGGTGGGGTTGCTCCTGCTTGGCGACACCCCTGCCACTTCGTTGCGCTACCCTTGGGCCATGCGTTCTGCACGGCTGCTTCTTACCTAGCCGCGCCAGCTGAGTAACCGTTGGCGCGGCTGCCCCTCGTGACCGGGGGGCAGTTTTTTTGAAGCAGGCTCTTCGGGAGTCAGCCTGAGGACGTGGTCGGATCTAGCAAATCGCGAGGGACCAATGAAGGCCGGACAGGACGCGGGACAGGGCGGGCCCGCCGCCGCGGCACGGGCGCCGGGCCACGAAACTGCAAGGGGCGAGCCCTACGACCCGCGCACGGTGCAGGAGAAGTGGCAGGAACGCTGGGCCGTGCTCGACCCGTTCCGGGCCAGCGATGACCCAGCGGACGATCGGCCCCGCACCTATCTGCTCGACATGTTCCCGTACCCGTCCGGCGATCTGCACATGGGGCACGCGGAGGCGTACGCGATCGGGGACGCGATCGCGCGGTACTTCTTCCAGCGGGGCCACAACGTGCTGCACCCGATCGGCTGGGACGCGTTCGGGCTGCCCGCCGAGAACGCCGCGATCAGGAACAACTCTCACCCGGCCGACTGGACCTACAGGAACATCGACACGCAGGCCGCCTCGTTCCGCCGGTACGCGGTCTCGTTCGACTGGTCACGGCGGCTGTATACGTGCGACCCGACCTACTACCGGTGGAATCAGTGGCTGTTCCTGCGGCTGCACGAGCGCGGCCTCGCCTACCGCAAGGACGGCTACGTCAACTGGTGCCCGGTCGACCAGACCGTGCTCGCCAACGAGCAGGTGATCGCCGGGCGGTGCGAGCGCTGCGGCGCCGAGGTGATCCGCCGGGTGCTGACCCAGTGGTACTTCAGGATCACCGAGTACGCCGACCGGCTGCTCGACGGGATGAAGGAACTGGAAGGGCTGTGGCCCGAGCCGGTCATGATGATGCAGCGGAACTGGATCGGGCGCAGCGAGGGCGCCGAGGTGCAGTTCACCATCGAGGGCCGGGACGAGCCGGTCACCGTGTTCACCACCCGCCCGGACACGCTGTACGGGGCGACGTTCTTCGTGATCGCGGCCGACTCGCCGCTGGCCGCCGAGGTCTGTGCCCCGGAGCAGCGCGCCGCCTTCGATGAGTACCTGACGCAGGTGCGCAAGCTGACCGACATCGAGCGCCAGGCGACCGAGCGTGAGAAGACCGGCGTATTTCTGGGCCGGCACGCGGTCAACCCGGTCAACGGCGAGCGCATCCCGGTCTGGGCGGCCGACTACGTGCTGCCGGACTACGGCACCGGGGCGATCATGGCCGTGCCCGCGCACGACCAGCGGGACCTGGACTTCGCCCGGGCGTTCGGCCTGCCGGTGCGCGTGGTGGTTCGTACCGACGCGGCCGATCCCGCGCAGACGGGGGTCGCCACTCCTGGCGACGGCGAGCTCGTCAACTCGGGCCCGATCGACGGGCTGCCCAAGGCGCAGGCCATCACCGCGATCATCGACCTGCTGGCCCAGCGCGGCCTGGGCCGCCCGGCCGTCAACTACCGGCTGCGTGACTGGCTGCTGTCGCGCCAGCGGTTCTGGGGTACGCCGATCCCGATCGTGTACTGCTCATCGTGCGGCGAGGTGCCGGTGCCGGACGAGCAGCTTCCGGTGCTCCTGCCCGACCTGCGCGGCCAGGACCTGGCGCCCAAGGGCGTGTCGCCCCTGGCCGCGGCCGAGGACTGGGTGAACACCGAGTGCCCGAAGTGCGGCGGCCCGGCCAAGCGCGACACCGACACGATGGACACGTTCGTCGACTCGTCGTGGTACTTCCTGCGGTACTGCTCGCCGTCCTATGAGCACGGCCCGTTCGACGTCGAGGCCGTGCGCCGGTGGAACCCCGTCTACCTGTACGTCGGCGGCAGCGAGCACGCGATCCTGCACCTGATGTACAGCCGGTTCTTCGTCAAGGTCCTGCACGACATGCGCATGGTCGACTTCGACGAGCCGTTCACCAGCCTGCTGAACCAGGGCCAGGTGATCAACCAGGGCCGGGCGATGTCGAAGTCCCTGGGGAACGGCGTGGACCTGGGAGAGCAGCTCGCCGCGCACGGCGTGGACGCGATCCGGCTCACGATGATCTTCGCGAGCCCGCCGGCCGACGACATCGACTGGGCCGATGTGCGTCCCGAGGCGTCGGTCAAGTTCCTCGGCCGGGTGTGGCGGCTCGCCGCCGAGGTCGGGAACGGCGCCCCGGCCACCGCGCTGGAGGACGGTGACCTCGAGCTCCGAAGGGTGACACACCGGACCATCGAGGAGGTCACCAGGCTTGTCGAGTCGAGGAGGCTGAACGTCGCGGTCGCGCGGCTGATGGAGCTGGTCAGCGCCGCACGCCGGACGATCGACTCCGGGCCCGGTGCCGCAGACCCGTCGGTGCGGGAGGCGGCCGAGACCCTGGCCGTTCTGCTGTCGCTGTTCGCGCCGTACACAGCCGAGGAATGCTGGGAACTGCTCGGCCACCAGCCGTCGGTCGCGACCGCGGGCTGGCCGTCCGCCGATCCGTCGCTGCTCGTTCAGGACCTGGTGACGTGTGTCGTCCAGGTCGCCGGCAAGGTGCGCGACCGGCTCGAGGTTCCGCCAGGGATCGGCGACGATGAGCTGCGCGGGCTGGCGCTGGCCGCGCCAGGGGCGAGCCGCACCCTGGCCGGGCGCGACGTTCGCACAGTGATCGTGCGCGCGCCGAAGCTGGTCAACATCGTGCCAGCCTGACGCGGGCCAGCAGCCGGGTTCCTCAGACCCGGCGCAGCACCGCCACGACCTTGCCGAGGATCGTCACATCGTTGGCGGCGATCGGGGTGTAGGCCGGGTTGTGCGGCATCAGCCAGATGTTGCCGTCGCTCGAGCGTTTGAACGTCTTGACGGTCGCCTCCCCGTCGAGCATGGCGGCCACGATCTCACCGTTCTCCGCGACCTTCTGCTCGCGCACGACGACCCAGTCGCCGTCGGTGATCGCCGCGTTGATCATCGAGTCACCGACGACCCGCAGCAGGAACAGCGTGCCTTCGCCGACGATCTGCCTGGGCAGCGGGAAGATGTCCTCGATCGCCTGTTCGGCAAGGATCGGGCCACCGGCGGCGATCCGGCCCACCATGGGCACGTACGCCGCCTCCTGCGAGGCGATGTCCATCACGGGCTCTTCCTGGGCGCCGACCTGATCGGGTGGGCTCTGGTCGGGGCGGATCGCCGGATGGCCGGGCAGCCGGACCTCGACCGTGCGTGGCCTGCCGATGTCTCGGCGAAGGTATCCCTTCCGCTGCAGCGTGGAGAGCTGGTAGGAGACGCTGGAGGTGCTGGTGAGCCCGACCGCCTCCCCGATCTCCCGCATCGACGGCGGATAGCCGCGGCGCTGCACGGAGTCGCGGATGACCTGCAGCACCTTGCGCTGCCGCCAGGTCAGCACGTGGTCCGGATCGGGCTTGTCGGGCAGGTCAGGAACAACGGTGGGAACGGTTGTGCCCTTCGGCTTCCGCCCTGGCCGCCCCTTGGGCCTCTCGCCAACGGCAGGCGAGGAGCCTAGTGCCCCCCCGCCCTCGGTAGTACTGCTCATCGTCGGGCCTCCGGCTTGCTGGTGTGGGTCATCGATGACGTTAGCGGTTTCGAACACCGATCTCAAACATCTGTTCGACACGCGCCGAAAGTGTCGGACCCTCGAGATAAGACTGTACCGTACCTTCGTTCGATCGAACGCGATTTTGATAGAACAGAGGTACGATCGAACAGTCATTCGGTCGAGGGAGGCCGGGAATGAGCGTGATGAGTGCGGCAGAGGCACGCCAGGCGGCTGGCACCAGTCCGGAGATTCCGCTGCAGCCGCTGCGGATCGTCAGGCCTGCGGCAGGCCAGGACGACGCGGCCGAGGCCGGGGACCTGCTGGATCCCAGCGACAAGACGTCAGCGGAGCCGGGAGTTGCCGAGTGTGGCGCGGCCACGCTCCGGGTCACGCAGGTCCGGACGGTCCGTGAGGTCAGGGTCAGGATGCTGCGCGCCGAGGGGACCCGCTCCGGGATCGTGCCGCCGCCGCGAGCGGAGGGGCAGGCCCGGATGACGAGCCAGGTCCGGGTGGCTGGGCAGGCGTGGGCGGCCCGGCAGGCCGGCGTTCGCGGTCAGGCCGGGGTTGCCCGGCAGGCCGGGGTTGCCCGGCAGGCGCGGGTGGCGCCATGC
>JASHQP010000533.1 GCA_030039095.1 Streptosporangiaceae bacterium | reverse complement strand
GGGCGGACCAGGCCGCGGACTCAGCTGGAGATCGAGGCGATGGTCGCGGCGGCTCATTATGAGGCTCGGGATTTGTCGGTGCTGAGCCCGGAGTGTCAGGCGATTTTGGGGTTTTGCCGGGATTGGCGGTCGGTGGCGGAGATCTCGGCGGTGCTGCGGATGCCGCTGGGGGTGGCCCGGATCTTGATCGCTGATATGGCGGTGGAGGGGCTGGTGCGGATCCAGCAGCTGGATCACGTGGATGGCCGGCCAGACGTGCAGTTGCTCGAGCGGGTGCTGAGCGGGCTTCGCAGACTCTGACATCGGGCGGTCACGCAGCCCACGCCGTTACGGGCTTGTCAGCACGGCAACGTGAGGAATCCCGAAAATGCAGCCTGCTTAACCACGTGACCAGGAGCACTCGCTACGCGAGTAATAAATGACGTATTCGCTCCCTGTATATCATTAAATTGCTAAACACGTATTTATTAGCTGCGCGTCGGCTGAAAGCCATGTGAGGCGGCGCGCGGGGGCGCGCGAACTCGGCTCAGGTGGGCGAGCGGGTGGCGGCGGGCCGAAGCGGGATGGCCATGCGGCCGCGGGCTTCGGCGCGACGGCGTCCGGTCAGGCGGCGTTCTCTAGGTGCAGCCGCGTTCATTGCACCCGGCCTGCCCGGCCGGGCAGGCGGTCCGGGCCAGTTGCTTCGCGGCGTTCGGCCCGCGGGCGGCGGCCTTGGCCCGGGCGACGCGAAACAACCAAGAGGCTCGGCAGCGCGAAGACGGAGCACGAAGGCGTTATCTTCGGGGCTGCGGTATATCTGAACTATCTCTACTATGATGCTTTGTCTTACTATGTCGACTATTTAGTGACGAAGGCCTCCGACCGGCCCCGATGCTTGGTGCCGGGTCCGGGCACCTGCGGGCCCCGGGCGGCGGCCGCGCCTCAGTTTGGTCCCCGGCACGCGGCATATCTGCTGTAATGGTCTGGCGGGACCAGGGGGCGGTAGCTCAGCCGGTCAGAGCAGCGGACTCATAATCCGCCGGTCGTGGGTTCGAGCCCCACCCGCCCCACCAGGCCCGTGCCTGTTATCGCAGGTGGGAGGGGACCGCGCAGGGTTGCGGGCCTACCTGACATAGCTGAATACCCAACGAATCAGTGGCCGGTAATGATTACATGTCCTTACCCGTTTTGTGCGGCTAGGGTGGCCCTTAGCTCTCCTGTGCTGTAGCTTGCGCCACTGGGAAGGGGGACGGATGCCGTCCGGCTCCTTGTCTGGCATGCCAGCACGTGTTCCGAAGTTTTTCAAGCGCCGCGAGGTGAGGGCGTAGTGCGCGTACGACCGACGGCGGACCAGTCCGGCGCCGGGTCGGCACCGGCCGCCGACCTGGCTCCTGAGCCGGCCGACGCTGTCGCGGCGCAGGACAGCCCGAAGGAGGACGGGCAGCGAAATGCTGCCGGCCGGGGATCCCGCTTCGCACTGCGCAACTGGCGAGTGAGCTGGCGCCTGATAGCGCTGATCGCGATCCCGACGGTCACGGCCATGGCCTTCGGCCTGGTACGCATCCAGGAGGCCATGAGGAGCGCCGCCGCGGACCAGCGTGTGGAGCAGATGGCGAGCCTGGGCAGCGCCGTGACCCACCTCGCGTTCGCGATGGAGGATGAGCGCGACGGCCTTGCCGGCTACGTCGCGACACAGAGGCCGCATTCGGTCAAGACACAGACCGGAGCCCCGACATCGGCGCTGAACTCGGACTATGCCCGGACCAATGCGGCAGCCGCTCAGGTCACGGGTCTTGCCAGCGGCATCAACGGCAACTCGGCCTTCCCAAGTCAGGTGCGCGACGACCTGTCCGCCGTGCTGGACCGCATCTCCGACCTCCCCCGCTACCGGGACGCCGCAACTCAGAGCCTGGCTCCGCCACTGGCCGTCATCCAGTCGTACTCCACCGCGATCGCCGACCTGTTCACGCTCAACGACCAGATCGCACAGGGCAACGGCGATCCCACGCTGACCAGCACCGTCCGAGCGCTCGGCGCGCTGTCAAGGACCGAGGACGAGGCGTCGCAGCAGCGCGGACTCCTTTATGCAGCGCTGCTCAACGGGCAGTTCGCGCCGGGTGTGGCCAGCGCCCTCAGCAGCGCGGAGGCGGCCCAGGAGGCGGAGTTCGAGGAGTTCCAGAGCGCGGCGTCCATCGACGAGCAGCAGACCTACACCAACAAGGTAGCCGGGCCCTCGGTTGACGCGGCCCAGGCCATGGAGGCGCAGGCGATAACCACCGGCGAGGGCAACGGCGCCAACCTCATGGTCAACCTGCCTGTTGGCGCACCAAAGTCGGCCAGTGTGGCCGCCACATGGAACAACGACATGACCGCCACCCTGTCCGACATGCGCGTCGTGGAACAGGGGCTGGTCAACTCCGTCATCGGGCAGAGCCAGTCGCAGCACAGCGCGCTGACGCGAACGGCCGTGGAGACCGGCATCGAGGTACTGGCCGTTCTGATCGTGGTCCTCATGATCACCATCGTCGTGGCGAGGTCCATGGTCAGGCCGCTGCGCAAGCTGCGGACCGGTGCCCTCGAGGTGGCAGGGCTGCGGCTTCCCGACACGGTGCGCCGGATGAGCGAGACCGACAGTGAGGGCGTCTCTCTCGAGGTCGAGCCCATCGATGTCAATTCCTCGGACGAGATCGGTGAGGTGGCGCGGGCGTTCGACCAGGTGCACAGGGAGGCGCTGCGGCTGGCGGCGAACGAGGCTGCGCTGCGGGGGAACGTCAACGCGATGTTCGTGAACCTCTCCCGGCGCAGCCAGTCGCTCGTGGAACGGCAGATCCGCCTGATCGATGATCTCGAGCAGGGTGAGCAGGACCCGGAGCGGCTATCGAGCCTGTTCCAGATGGACCACCTGGCCACCCGCATGCGCCGCAACTCAGAGAACCTCCTGGTGCTCGCGGGTCATGACGAGTCCAGGCGCTGGAATCAGCCGGTGGCGCTCGTCGACGTGCTCCGCGCGGCCCTGTCCGAGATCGAGCAGTACGAGCGGGTCACCCTGAACGTGCAGCCGGGCATCGCTGTGCGCGGGCAGGCGGTGAGCGACGTGGTGCACCTGACCGCCGAGCTGGTGGAGAACGCCACGTCGTTCTCGGCCGCGGACACGCCTGTCACGATCGCCGGGCACCTGCTCAGCAGCGGGGGAGTGCTGCTGGAGATCACCGACCAGGGTGTCGGCATGGGGGCTGAGGAGATGGCCCACGCCAACTGGCGGCTGGACAACCCGCCGGTGGTGGATGTGGCGGTGTCGCGGCGCATGGGCCTGTTCGTGGTGGCCCGGCTGGCGGCCAGGCACGGCATCAGGGTCCGGCTGCGTCCGGCTGCCTCCGGTGGCCTGATCGCCCTGGTCTGGCTGCCCGACGAGACGATCATGCACGAGACCGCGGATGGCACGCCCGGCATGCGCCGCGACTCGATGGCCGAACCCGCGCTCGGGCCATTCGCCGACGGAGCGTTCGCCGGGGTTGGCGCCGGGACGAACGGCGGCTCGACCAGCATCTGGGGGGATGACGGGCGCTCGATCACCGAGCAAGAGGTCAATGCGGCGCGGGCGCCACGCTTCGCTCCGCTGCGGGCCGACGCCGAGGACACCAGCAGCAGCGGCCTCGGCCCGAAGCGGATTCCCGGCGCTGGCCCGAGGCCTGGCGGCTGGGCGGCGACCGGGCCGCTGCCCGTCTTCCGGACCGTGCCAAGGCCAGCGGATGGTGAGCCAGAAAGGACCTCTCCGCAGCCTTTGGTGACCGGGCCCTTGCCGCTCGTGACCGGGCCGTCGGTCGTGACCGGGCAGTCGCCGCCGTTGACCGGGCAACAGCCGGTAGTCGGGCCGGACGCAGAACTCGAGGCGGCGCCCAAGACGGAGGCGCCGAAGTCGGAACCGCCCGCTGCCGCTGCGCCTGCCGCGTTCGACTTCGGCGGCGGACCGGTCCCGGCAGAAGGCAACGGGTCTGACTCGTCGCTTACCACCCCGTATACCGTTCTCGGCGCGCCCGCCAGCCTCGACACGGCCCACTCCCGTGGCGCGGTGATCGTTCCGCCGGCTGACGGGTCCGGCGAAGAGCATCGGCTGCCGATATTCGAGGCGGTGGAGTCGGACTGGTTCCGCCGAGGCAGGCCGGCCGTCGGCAGGTCGGCCAGCGAGCCGGAGCCGAGCACAAGCAACGGCTGGGCGACCACTCCAGCCGACGAGGGCTGGCGCGCCGCCGAGGCCGTCAGCACCCCGACATCGGGCGGCGTTACATCCGCCGGGCTCCCGAAGCGGGTGCCGCAGGCAAATCTTGTCCCCGGGGCTGCCGGTGCAGCCGCCGGGTCGTCTCCCGCGACAACGCCGTCCAGATCGGCGGCTGCGACGCGAGAGCGGTTCGCTAGTTTCCAGCGGGGCGTTAGGGAGGGCCGCGCCGCTGCGAGCCAGGCCGGGTCTGATGACGGAGAGGATGAGGGTACGGCATGAGGTGGCATGGGCTCGTTGTTGCGGTCATGCTTGGGGCCGGTGGCTAGTGGCGGTCGTGGTTAGTAGGAAGGAGCGTTCGTGAGTCCGCTTGTGCGTCCAGCTCAGGACCTGAACTGGCTGATCACGAACTTCGTGGAGCGTGTGGCTTCGGTCGCGCACGCGATAGTGGTGTCGTCGGACGGGTTGCCGATGGCATATTCGCAGGGCTTCCCGGCTGATCGGGTTGATCAGCTCGCGGCAGTGACGTCTGGGCTGACCAGCCTGACCCAGGGAGCCTCCCGGGTCTTCGAGGGCGGTGCCGTCACCCAGACGGTTGTCGAGATGCAGCGAGGGCTGCTGATCGTCATGGCGATCAGCGACGGATCCAGCCTCGCTGTGCTGGCGGCCGCTGACTGCGATATGGGACTGGTGGCGTACGAGATGGCGCTGCTGGTCGAGCGAGTGGGCAGCGCGCTGACGCCGGAGGTGCGCGGTGCTCAGCCGCCCGGATGGCCTCAGGATGGCAGACTGTGACAGGAGATGCCGGTGTCGGTCCCGGGCCGGGATGACCGGGCGCCCGCTGGCGGCAGATACCGACCACGACCGGGAAACGGAAACGGCGTGCCGAACTCGGCTGGCGCACCTTCCCGGTCGGTGTTCGGTCCTGCGGTCGTCGGCTTCGGCGCTGACGGCCCTCGCGGGACCGGACCCGTAGCGGGGCAGCGCGATCCGCGCCTCGGGCGGGCGGGGGATGGCGCAGGGAGGTCGCTGGTCCGGCCGTATGCGGTGACGGGCGGGCGGACCAGGCCGCGGACTCAGCTGGAGATCGAGGCGATGGTCGCGGCGGCTCATTATGAGGCTCGGGATTTGTCGGTGCTGAGCCCGGAGTGTCAGGCGATTTTGGGGTTTTGCCGGGATTGGCGGTCGGTGGCGGAGATCTCGGCGGTGCTGCGGATGCCGCTGGGGGTGGCCCGGATCTTGATCGCTGATAT
>JASHQP010000532.1 GCA_030039095.1 Streptosporangiaceae bacterium | reverse complement strand
TCATGGGTCGATTGGTCACGGTGATGGCTATCTGTCTGGGCGGCGGATTGGTGGCGCTGACCGGCCCGGGCATCATGGCGGCGGGAGCGGCGGGAGCGGCGGGGCCGGGCGGCCTGAGCGGCTCACAGATCCGGTCGGCGGCCTCGCAGCCCGCCGCGGTGGTCACCGACACCGGGATGGGGATGCGCACCAAGGTGGGCCTTCCAGCCCCGGTGATGAGCAGCGCGATGCTCGCCGCCAACGCCGCGAAGCAGGGTGTGGCCGCCAGTTTCGTCAAGGCGATGGACGCCGATTCCGCCGCTCTCAGCAAGTGCGCGGACGGGGCCTGTCCGAGCGCCCTGCCCGCCGCCAAGACCCTGAAGGCGACGCAGAGGGCGCAGATCAACGGCTACTACTGCGGCCCGGCCACGGTGGCGGAGATGCTGGCCCAGATGGGCAAGACCCTCGGTCAGCGAAAAGCCGCAAAGCAGCTCGGGACGAATTCAAACGGCACCGGCTGGTCGGACGGGAGTGGTTATCCGGTTCCCGAGGTGCTCAACGCGCACCAGAGCCGCAACAACTACGTCGCCGTCGGGCTCCCGTGGGCGCCAACCAAGCACGAGATCAAGACGTACGAGGTTGATCTGGTGACCGACATCAACCACAAGGGGGGCGTCCCGCTCGCCGGCGATGCTTACGAGGTCGCCGGCGGACCTCATCTGGTAGGGCACCCGGTGAATCAGACCATTTTCCATTGGTTCGATATCAGGGGCTACTCGAACTCGGGTAAAACGACCGACTACGAGGACTCGGTGCACGGCGCCTCCAGCATCGGCTGGGCGGCCACCGTCCCCGCGTACTCGTCGCTGCCGTCGGCGACGATCGTGAACATCGTCGGGGCCCGTGGCTACGACTGGTAGGCGGGCGATCGCGGCGCTCGGGCTGTGCGGCGCCCTGTCGGCAGCGCTGGCGCTGGCCGCCGCGCTGGCGCTGGCCGCATGCAGCGCCGGAACGCCGCAGGCGGCGCGGCCCGGCCAGCACCGCGCGGCGGCCGCGTGGCCCGCGTGGTCGACGCTGTGCCCGGTGCAGCCGACCGCCAGCCTCACCGCGGCCCTGGCAAGGACGGTGCCGGCATCGCTCAACGGCGAGATGATCCCGCTGGGCATGTCCGCCGACGGCCAGACCGCCTACGTGTCGGCCTGGACGCCGGGCTTCTCCGGGGTGGCCGCGCTGAACCTGGCCACCGGCCGCGTTCGGCACATCCAGCGGTTCGCTGACCCGCAGGACGACCAGGCCGACGGCGCGTCCGGCGGCCAGTGGCTGGCCTGGGAAGAGACCTACTCCCTGTCCACACTCGATGACTTCACCATGTACGCCTGGAACTCGGCGACCGGCCGCCTGCTCACGCTCGGCCGCTCGCTGAACGGCCCGGGCAACACGCCGTGGCCGAGCCCATGGCACCCGCCGGCGGTCAGCGGCGACTACGCGGCGTGGGCGCAGGGGTACGGGCCCGGGGGCGAGGTCGAGATCAGGCTGGCCAGCCTGAGCACCGGCCGGGTCCGGGTGATCCGCCAGGGCCACACCCAGCCGCCGTTCTTCGACGGCAACCTGGTCGTGTGGCCGGAGTCCGACCGGCCGGGAGCGCAGACGACGCTGCACGCCTTCAGCCTGAGGACGATGAAGCCCGCCGCGCTGCCCGAGGTGCTGCGTGGTGTGCACGGCACCGAGTTCGTGGCCACGGATGGCACCAGGACCGCGTACCTGAATCCGGACATGACCACCCTGTTCTACTCGCCAGCCCCGGACGTGCCGGCCAGGGAGGTGCTCAGGCTCCCGTCGGGCGACTACTTCTCGGCGCTGGCCATGAGCTCGGGCACGCTCGCCTGGACCACGACGGCCGCCACCTATGTGGCGAGCACTCGGACGGGCGGCTACGTCCAGGTGACCCCGGAGTACGGCGACGCGACCGGGTCCGACTCGGCGGTCATGATCTCGGACCCGTCCGCCGAGAAGGTCGCCCACCCCGTCCTCCCGCTGCACGTGCTCACGCCGACCCGTATCGCCTGGCCCTCCTGCCCGTCCGCGGAAGCCAGGAAGCGTTAGCGCCGGATGGGCGGTGCCGGATGGGCGGGTTCGCGGCGCCGGATGGGCGGGGCGGTGCCGGATGGGCGGGTTCGCGGCGCTGACCTGGGGTGGCGGATGGGCGGGTTCGCGGCGCTGACCTGGGGTGGCGGATCCGGGTGTGGAGAACGCGCCACGGCCCGGGCCGGAACACGAGATGATGCGGCTGGGAAGCAGGGCACTCCCGGGCAGAACAGGACGATGCGCGATGAGTGAGTCGGGCGAGCCGGCCTCCCATGCGTTGCCGAGCGGCGACGCCGAGCTGATCAAGGCGGTGGCATCGGGCAACGCGGCCGCTCACGTCACCCTGCACGAACGTCACGTAGCTGCCGCGCGGATCCTCGCCAGGCACGTCACGGCGAGTCCTGCCGAGGCCGAGGAGGTGCTCTCCGAGACCTTCACCAGGCTGCTCGGGATGCTCCGGCGTGGCAACGGGCCCGCCGAGGCGTTGCGGCCGTTCCTGCTCACCGCCGTGCGCAGGGTTGCCCAGGAGCGCGGCAGTGCCGCCGGCGCCGGCGGCGCCGCAGCCGACGCCGAGATCCCCAGCCTGGGCGAGCCGCTGTTCGTCGACCCGGAAGCCGCCGAGCTCGAAAGCGCGCGGCTGGCGCTCGCGTTCCGCGCGCTGGGCGAGCGCCAGCGTGCTGCGTTGTGGTACCTGGAGATCGAGCAGTCCGATCCCGCCGAGGCAGCCGTTTTACTCGGCCTCACCGCCGAGGGCGTCTCCGGCCTTCGCGATCAGGCGTGCGCTGGCCTCAGGCAGGCGTACCTGACGCAACACGCGTCGGACGCCATCCCCGAGGACTGCAAGGCGGTGGCGGGCAAGCTCGACCAGCACCTGGCCAACGCGACGCGCGGCCGCGACGAGGCGATGGTGCAGCGTCATCTGCGCGGCTGCCGCGAGTGCCGGGCTATCGTCATCGAGCTCTCGGCCTGCGGCCGGTCGCTGCGGGCCACGGTCGCCCCGATCTTCCTCGGCCCGCCCGCCGCTGCGTACCTGGCGGCGCTCGAGGCGTCGCCGGCTCCTCAGGGCCTGGCGGAGGCCGGGTTGCGCCGGCTGCTGCAGATCGGGCAGGCGCCGCGGCGGCTCCTGCGGGCGACGCGGCAGCAGCAGGCCTTCGCCGGGGGAATCGCGCTGCTG
>JASHQP010000531.1 GCA_030039095.1 Streptosporangiaceae bacterium | reverse complement strand
GGTGACCATATCCCGGAGCAACAATGCCGCGAAAGTAACTATTGCCCTTTCATATTGTTTTTCCCGCAGACACCTCCTAATGTGGTGCGGCGCGGGTTGCGGTGCAGTGGCTCGCGCGTCACGCGGGAGGGCCAGAGGAGGCATGCCTTGTCACGTCTTGCGCTGATCGTCGCGTCGCTCGCCGTCGGGGCGGTGCTGGCCGTCGGGGCCGCTTTCACCACCAGCGGAGTGATCAGCACCCCGCCGAACCCCCCGAACAAGCAGCTATACAACTACGGCACTCCGTGATCGCACGCGATCGCCGCGACCGCAGCGCGATCGCCGGGGCCGCGGTATGCACCACGGTGGTCAGGTAGAACACGTTACAGTTTTGTGTCCTTGTGGATCGTGACGCCGTAGCTACTGGCCAGTAAGCTGGCCGGAACTCGCGCGGGGGGCCCATGCGCCGGGCCGGAGGTCCCGGCGAACCATCCCGGGAGGGATCGATGCGTCGTGTGCTCGGGCTCGTACTGACCGGGCTTGGGGCCTTTTTCCTCGTGCTTGCCCTGCTCATGCGCTTCTACCTTCCCGGCCAGGTGATCAAGTTCCCGCTGAACGAGTACCTCGTGATCGCGGTTTCCGGTAAGGACATCAGCTACTTCAGCGCGAAGGACCTCAGGGTGGTCACCGGGGCCAGCGCCAAGGCAACGACCACGGTCGAGGGGGACGTGGCGGCGGGCTCGTCGTCGACCGCGGTGTGGAACTCGTTCACCGCCGTCGAGGACCTGACCAACAGCCAGCCCATCGAGTACGTGAACCAGCGCTCGGCGTTCGACCGGCGCACCGGTGAGATCGTCGACTGCTGCGGCGCGTTCGTGAGCATCTCGGACCAGCCCACGGTCAAGGGGCACCAGTCCGGCCTGGCGTACGCCTGGCCCTTCAACAGCCAGAAGCAGACCTACGACGTTTTCGACACCACGCTGGCCAAGCCGGAGCCATTCCGGTACGACGGAACCGCGACCGTCGACGGGCTGTCCACCTACAAGTACGTCGAGCACGTCGTCAACGCGCAGTTCGGCACCGAGACGCTGCCCGGCTCGCTGGCCGGGTACCCCGACCTGCCCGAGGTGACGCTGCCGGAGTACGTCACCGAGACCAACACGTACTGGATCGACCCGGTCACCGGCCAGCCGGTCAACGTGGTCGAGAACCGCACGCTGGCGCTCGAGAACATCAGCGGCCAGACCAAGCTGATCCTCTACAAGGGCGTCCTGTCCGGCACGCCGCAGAACGTGAAAACGAACGTGGGCATCGCAAACTCCGCCCACTTCAAGATCGGCCTGATCAACTTCATCGGCCCGCTCGTCGGGCTGATCCTCGGCGTGGCACTGCTCGTCGCCGGGATAGCGCTGATCCTCGCAAAGCGGGACACCGAGGAATTCGCCTACGAGAGCGACGAGCCGGTTGGCTCCACGACCTGAGTCCCGGGTCGGCAGGGACCGCGCCGACGGTAGCGTCTGACCTGGGAAGGTGAGCGGTGGTGGCACTCGGATTCTGGGCCCGCGCCCAGCAGGACCCGGACTGGATCGCGGTGGTCGAGCCGGACGGCACCGAGCACCGCGCGGGTGACCTGCTCGCCCGCGCGAATCAGATCACGCACGGCCTGCGGGGACTCGGTCTCCGCGCGGGTGACGGCGTCGCGTCGGTGCTGCCGAACGGCGTCGCGCCCGTCGAGCTGTACCTGGCCGCGCTGCAGGCCGGCTGGTATCTCACCCCCATCAACTGGCACTTCACCGCGCCAGAGGTCGCCTACATCGTGGCGGACAGCGGGGCGAAGGCGATGTTCGTGCACGAGCGGTTCGCCGAGGTGGGCGCCGCAGCCGCCGACGAGGCGGGGATTCCCGCGGACGCGCGGTTCGGCTACGGCGACGTGCCGGGTTTCATCCCCGCGGCCGCGCTGCGCGACGGGCAGCCGCAGGCCATGCCCGCCGGCCGGACGGCGGGAGCCACCATGCACTACACGTCGGGGACCACCGGCAGGCCCAAGGGAGTGCGGCGGCCGCTGTCGGGCCTCGACCCCGACGAGGCGGCGGAGCTGGGCACGGGGCTGCTGCAGTTCTTCGGCATCACCGCCGGGCAGCCCAACGCGCACCTGGTCAGCGCGCCGAACTACCACACGGCGGTGACCGTGTTCGGCGGCAGCGCGCTGCACATGGGGCACACCCTGGTCTGCATGGACGCCTGGGACTCCGAGCAGGCCCTGGCTCTCGTCGAGAGGTACAAGATCACCAACACGCACATGGTCCCGACGCACTTCAAGAGGATGCTGTCGCTGCCCGACGAGACCAAGCGCGCCTACGACCTGTCCTCGATGAAGTGGATGATCCACGCGGCCGCGCCGTGCCCGATCGGGATCAAGCAGGCGATGCTCGACTGGTGGGGCCCGTGCGTCTGGGAGTACTACGCGGCCACCGAGGGCGGCGGGACGATCGCCTCGCCCGGCGACTGGAAGACCCGGCCGGGCACCGTCGGCACAGCGTGGCCGATCAGCGAGATCATGATCGCCGACGAGAACGGCGACGTCTGCCCGACCGGCCAGCCGGGCACCATCTACATGAAGATGGGGCTGTCCGACTTCGCGTACTTCGGCGACCCGGAGAAGACCGCCGCGAACCGATTGCGGGGCTACTTCACCGTCGGCGACATCGGCTATCTCGACGACGGCGGCTACCTGTTCCTGTGCGACCGGAAGTCCGACATGATCATCTCCGGCGGCGCGAACATCTACCCGGCCGAGGTCGAGGCCGAGATCATCATGCATCCCAAGGTCGCCGACGTCGCGGTGTTCGGGATCCCGGACGAGGACTGGGGCGAGCAGATCAAGGCCGTGGTGCAGCCGGCGGAGGGCGTTACCGGCGACGATGAGCTGGCCGCGGAGATCCTGGCCTCGCTCGACGGGCGGCTGGCCAGGATGAAGTGGCCGAAGAGCATCGACTTCGCCGACGAGCTGCCCCGCGACCCCAGCGGCAAGCTGCTCAAGCGCCGCCTTCGCGACCCGTTCTGGCGGGACCGCGCAACCTCGATCTAGGGGCCGGAACGTTACCGTCCGGCGCCGGTCCGGCCGTCCTGCCGGTGCTGTGGCCGCGTGGCGGCCCACGCCGCGGCCAGGCCGCCGCAGTTGATCGCCAGGTGCAGCGCCACCGGCGCCGCGAGGCGGCCGGAGCGCGCGCGGAGCCACGAGAAC
>JASHQP010000530.1 GCA_030039095.1 Streptosporangiaceae bacterium | reverse complement strand
TGCGGACGGGCGCCCAGCAGGCAGACGGCCGAGACGACGAAGCTCACGGCGTTGCAGAGCACGGCGGTCGCCGCGCCGACCAGCTGTGCCACCAGGCCTGCCAGACTCGGTCCCGCGAAGGCGGCGGCCGACGCACTGCCCTGCATCTTCGTGTTGCCCTCGATCAGCTCGTCCGACCGGACCAGCGACGGCAGGTAGACCTGGTAGGCGGTCATGAACAGCACACTGGCCGCACCGCCGAGCAGCTGGACGGCGATGACCAGGCCGGTGCTCAGGACACCGGCCCAGGCCGCGACCGGCACGCTGCCGTACAGCACGGCCGAGATCACGTCGCAGCCGATCATCACCCGGCGGGCCGGCAGCCGGTCCACCCACGCCCCGGCGGGCAGGCCGATGATCAGCCATGGCAGCCACCCGGCCGCGGTGAGCACGCCGACCACGAACGTGCTGGCGTGCAGCACGATGACCGCGACCAGCGGCACCCCGACCACGGCCATGGCGTTGCCGAGCTGGCTGACGGTCTCGCCGGCCCACAGCAGCCGGAAGCTGCGCTGCCGCAGCAGCCCACCGAGCCGGCGCTGGTCAGCCGACCCGCCCGATCGGCTCCCGTCCGCCGGCACGCCACCGCCCCTTCCGCCGGGCCGCTACGCAGGTTCGCGGGCCACTTCCGCAGGATCCTTGTCGTTTCGCAGCCCTTTGTACGCCGCGGCCCGCATCACGCCGGCGCCGGTCCAGCCGCCGAACCCCACCTCGATCACCAGCCGCGGCTCCGCCCAGATCGCGGCGCGGGCGTGTTCGGGCGGGACCGGAGCCGCGAACGGGGACGTGCCGCGGCGCAGCGGCGCCAGTTCGCGGCTGAGCATGGCCAGCGTGTCCTGTGTGAAGCCGGTGCCCACGTGCCCGGCGTACTCCAGGCCGGCGGCGCCCTGCACGCCGATCAGCAGCGAGCCGATGAGGCCCTCCCGGTTGCCCTCCCCCGGCTTCCACCCGCCGACCACCGCCTCCTGGCGGTAGACGTTCTTGATCTTGCGCCAGGCGGGTGATCGCTTTCCGGGGTCGTAACGCGACGTCAGCCGCTTGGCCACGATGCCCTCGAGCCCATGCTGCCTGGAGACCGCGACCAGCTCCGCGCCGGTCACGTCCGTGAACGACGGCGGCGCCTGGACGTGCCGCGCGGACAGCCCAAGCCCGTCGAGCAGGGCCCGGCGCCGGGAGTACGGCTCGTCGAGCAGCGGCCTGCCGTCCAGGCACAGCACGTCGAACGCCAGGTAGCTGACCGGGACCTGCGCGGCGAGCAGCCGGATCTGGGCGGGTGAGGAGATGTTGATCCGCTGCTGCAGGGCCTCGAAACTCGGCCACTCCCCGCCGCCGAACGCGACGATCTCGCCGTCGAGAACGGCCCGCGCCGCGCCCGCGGCGGATCCGAGCTCGGCCAGCTCGGGATAGCTGTACGTGATGTCGCGGAGGGTCCGCGACCACAGCTGAACGGCCCCCCGCTCGATGAACGCGACGGCGCGCACGCCGTCCCACTTCATCTCGTAGGCCCAGCCCTGACCGTCGGGCGGCAGGCTGCCCGCCGTTGCCAGCATCGGCCGGATCCGGCCGGGCAGGACCTGCCGCCCCGAGTCAGTCACCCACTATGACTACCCGCAGCGCCCGCCGACTTACAACTGCGCCACCACAGACTTGACCTCGGTGTAGTTGTTCAGGACCTCGTGGCCCATCTCGCGGCCCCAGCCGGACTGCTTGTACCCGCCGAACGGCAGCGAGGCGTCGAACACGTTGTAGCAGTTGATCCACACCGTGCCGGCCCGGAGCTTCTTGGCCATCGCGTGCGCCTTGCCGATGTCCCTGGTCCAGATGCCGGCGCCGAGACCGTACTCGGTGTCGTTGGCCACGGCGGCGATCTCGTCCAGGTCGCTGAACGGCGCGGCGACCACGACCGGGCCGAAGATCTCCTCGCGGACGACCTTCATGTCCGGGGTCGTGTTGGTGAGCACGGTGGGCTCGACGAAGTACCCCTTGTCGCCGAAGCGGCCGCCGCCGGTAACCGCGGTGGCGCCATCCGACCTGCCGGACTCGAGGAAGCCGGTCACCCGGCTGAGCTGCTCGGCGGAGACCAGCGGGCCCATCTGAGTCGTCGGGTCCATGCCGGAACCCAGCTTGATCGACTTGGCGATCTCGGACACGCCGTCGACCACCTCGTCGAAGCGGCTCTGGTGGACGAACAGCCGCGACCCGGCGACGCAGCACTGACCGTGGTTGAAGAAGATCGCGTTGGCGGCGCCCTCGACCGCGGCGGGGTCGGCGTCGTCGAACACGATGTTCGGGCTCTTGCCGCCGAGCTCCAGCGTGAGCTTCTTCAGGTTGGTGGCCGCGGCGGCCTGCACGATCAGCTTGCCGACCTCGGTGGAGCCGGTGAACGCGACCTTGTCCACGTCCTCGTGCGCGGCCAGGGCAGCCCCGGCGGTCTCGCCGTAGCCGGGTACCACGTTGACGACGCCGTCCGGCACGCCGGCCTCGGCGATGAGCCCGGCCAGCCGCAGCGCGGTCAGCGGCGTCTGCTCGGCCGGCTTGAGCACCACGGCGCAGCCGGCGGCCAGCGCCGGGCCGAGCTTCCACGCCGCCATCAGCAGCGGGAAGTTCCACGGGATGATCTGCCCGACGACGCCGATCGCCTCACGCCGCGTGTAGGCGTGGAAGTTGGCCCCGGGCATGTACGGCACCGAGATGTCGATGGAGTTGCCCTCGATCTTGGTGGCCCACCCGGCCATGTAGTGGAACAGGTCGGCGGCCAGCGGTATGTCGGCCGCCTGGGCCACGACGAACGGCTTGCCGTTGTCGAGCGACTCGAGCTGGGCGAGCTCGTCGGTGTGCTCGAGGATCAGGTCGCCGATCTTCCAGACGATGCGACCGCGGTCGGACGGCGTCATCCGGCTCCACGGGCCCTCCTCGAACGCCTTGCGCGCCGCCTTCACCGCCCGGTTGATGTCCTCCGCGTCTCCCTCGGCGATCCGGGCGAGCGTCTCGCCCGTGGCCGGGTCGGGGGTCTCGAACGTCTTGCCCGATGCCGCATCGGACCACTGCCCGTTGATGAACAGCTGCCGCGGTGTGGCGATGAACTCTTCGACGTTGCGGTCCAGGGTCACGGTCATGAGTGATCATCCTTCTCAGTAGTCACAGCGAGACGACAGGCAGTAGTCTCAATGAGACAACAGGAACCCGACCGGCACAAGGGGCTAGGGCTGCGTAAACGCTCTCAGAATGCGACTGGTGGCCGGGCTTACCGGGCGGGGGTCCGCTCGCGCAGCGAGTCGAGGAACCGGATAGCCGCCGATACCGTCTCATACCGCCACAGGACAAGCGTGCGGTCGAATCCAGCGGCCTCGTCCAGGCGCCCACGCAGCGCGTCGGCGAGCGGCACCAGGTGCTCACGCTGCGCTTCGAGCAGCGGCTGCGGATCCGCCCCGGCGCGATCGAGCAGGGCAAGCTTCACGAGCAGCTCGGATCGCACGTCCCTGGTGTGCGACACCGGCCTGGTCAGCCACGCGCTGACCGCCTCCCGCCCGGCCGGGGTGGCATCGACGAGCGAGCGGACCGGGCCCTGGCTGCTCGCCTGCTGCTCGGTGGTCCGCACCAGCCCGAGCTGTTCCAGGCGCTGCAGCGCCCGGTAGATGACCGGCTTCGGAACCCGCCACACCTTGCCCAGGCTGCCCTCGGCCTCCAGCAGCCGGGCGATCGCAAACCCGTGCCTCGGCTGCTCGCGAACCAGGCAGAGCACCAGCCACTCGGACAGCGACAGCGAGCGCTCCTCGGGCGAGGTCATCTCCAAAGGCTAGCCGCCCGGCTTCGTCAAGACCGCCTCCTGCG
The DNA here is from genome assembly GCA_030039095.1 of Streptosporangiaceae bacterium. Next base: position 80 of record JASHQP010000530.1, on the reverse strand, counting down.
GCCGCGTCGGCGCCGGCCCACTGGCGGCCACTCCCGTCACGCTAGTAGTCTCAATGAGACAACAGGAACCCGACCGGCAC
>JASHQP010000529.1 GCA_030039095.1 Streptosporangiaceae bacterium | reverse complement strand
GCGAGCCCTGCAGGGTAATCCTGATGTCGTGCCGCTTCGCGAGCTGCCCGGCGACGAACAGGCCCAGCTGCTCGCTGCCGGACAGGTCGAACTGCGGCGGGTCGGCGAGGTCGTTGTTGATCTCTGTCAGCTTCTCTTCGCTGATGCCGAGCCCGCGGTCTTCGATCTCGACGGCGAACCCGCGGCCCACCACGTCCCCATGAACCCGGACGGGGGTGTTGGGGGGCGAGTAGATCGTGGCGTTCTCGGCGAGCTCGGCAATCATGTGAATGACGTCCGCCACGGCGGGGCCGACCAGGGCTGCGGGTGTCCCCACGGTGACTCTGATGCGGGTGTAGTCCTCGACCTCGGATACCGCCGCGCGAAGCACGTCGATGAACGGCACCGGGTTGCGCCAGCCGCGGCCCGGCGACTCACCGGACAAGATGATCAGGCCTTCGGAATGCCTGCGCATCCGGGTGGTGAGGTGGTCGATGCGGAACAGGTCCTCGAGCTCCTCGGGCTCGCTGGCCCGGCGTTCCATGGCATCGAGCAGTGCGAGCTGGCGGTGCAGCAGCGACTGGCTGCGCCTGGCCAGGTTGCGGAAGACGTCGCTGACGCCGCGGCGCAGCCTGGCCTCGTCGACGGCCGCTGCCACGGCCGTCCGCTGTACCGCGTTGAAGGCCTCTTGGACCTGGCCGATCTCGTCAGGGCCCGATTCCAGCGGAGGTGCCTCGGCGGACACGTCGACGTCCTGGCCTGCGCGAAGCCGCTCCATGACGCTGGGAAGCCGGTTGTTGGCCAGGTCGAGGGCGGACCGCCGCAGCGCGGCGAGCTGCCGGACCAGGCCACGGCCCATGAAGACCGACACGCCGATGGAGAGGATCACGGCCAGCAGACCGAGGCCGCCGACCAGGTAGAGCCGGAGGAAGGTCGCGTTGGCGACCGGCTGTGCGCGCACCGTCAGTTCGGTCGCTGCCTGCTCGCTCGCGCTGGACATCCCGACGGAGACCCCGCCGACCGCCAGGTTCCAGTCCGCGAGCGGTACCGGCGGGACGTGGCCCGGGTGGTTGTCGCCGATGATCTTGTTCTCGAGCGCGGTAAGGGAGGCCAGCGCCTGCGGGTTTACGTCCTTGGTGTAGTAGGCGCGGTAAGCGGGCTCCAGGTCCTGCAGGTTCTCCGCGTACACCGCGCGGCGGGCGCCGACGAGCCGGGTGAATTCCTGGCGGTCGGCGACGGAGAACGTCCGCGCGATCGTGTCGCCGTTGATGAGCGCGTCCTCTTCCAGGAGGATGTCCTCGGCCCGGCCCGCCCTGACCAGGGTCAGGCTCTGGGTCGCCACCGGGACGTTGTTCTCCTCCAGGATCGTCTGGTTCAGCACTGTGTCGGCGGCGTTGATGATGGCGTCGTACGCGCTGATCGCCTGCGGCCTGCTGATGGTGACGGAGGCGATCTGCGAGCGCAGCGACGGCAGGCCGGCCGAAGCCTTCAGCAGGTTGGCAATTGCCTGCTTGTCGGCGGCGGAGGCGTCGCCGGTGGCGCTGTCGGCAGCCTGCCTGAAGCCGTTCTCGGCGGCCTCGGACTTGGTCTCCTGTGCACGCAGCGTAGCCAGGTTGGACGGTATGGGGGCGGCCAGGTACGCGACGGCGAGCAGGCGCTCGGTGTCGATCGCGGACTCGAAGTTGCCTGTCGGTGTGCCGATGGTGTCCTTCAGCGTCCTTGACCTGGACAGGTTGATGGCATCGCTGGCTGTGGTCGTCGCCGCGAAGGCGTAGACCCCGATCAGGGAAAGGATCGGTATGGCCACGAGGAGAAGGATCCTCAGGCGTATGGACAGGCTGCGCAAACGCATGGCTGTGGCCTCGGAGTGAGAAGTGACCAGCGAACTCTGCTGTTGTCGGGGCGACTCCGCTTGGAAGGTTTGTGATCATAACAGCCTGTTACGAAGATCACTAGCAGAACCAGACATCTTAGTCTGATAACGGTCTACAGGGGTGCATTTCGCGTTCCGCAATTTGCTGAGGCCCCGCAGTTCGCCGTCCGGTCTCTGCGCAATTCACGGTTATTGTATGTGTATACACGTATTCGAATCGGGCTTCAGGCGCACGCCGCGACCGAGATCGCGATGGCCATGTAATACCGCAAGCTCGCCGTGCGTGGTGTCCCACCGAGGCCTACCGTCCCTCGGTGCCGGCCTCCGCCGGTGACAGTTCCGGGTGAGCGGGCTCGACGTCGCCCGTCTCGCCGGCGAGGATGTGCTCGACGAGCGTGATCAGGACCTGCTTGACCGAGGATCGCACCCGGGCGTCGCAGAGCACCATGGGGACGTGCGAATCGAGGTCGAGCGCGATGCGGACGTCCTCGGGATCGTAGTGGGGCGAGCCGTCGAAGACGTTGACCGCCACGACGAACGGCAGCCCCCGCGCCTCGAAGTAGTCGACGGACGGAAAGCAGTCGACGAGGCGGCGGGTGTCGGCCAGGATCACCGCGCCCAGCGCACCGTACGCCAGGTCATCCCACATGAACCAGAAGCGGTCCTGGCCCGGGGTGCCGAACAGGTACAGGGCGAGCCTCTTGCCCATCGTGATCCGGCCGAAGTCCATCGCCACCGTCGTCGTGGTCTTCTCGCCCACGCCGCTGAGGTCGTCCACGCCGGCGCCCACCTGGGTGAGCACCTCCTCGGTGCGCAGCGGGCGGATTTCGCTGATCGAGCCGACGAGCGTCGTCTTCCCCACGCCGAACCCTCCGGCGACGAGGATCTTGAAGGGCGTGAGCGAGCCGTCACCCAGGGTGCCGCGGGCGTCAGAGGGAGCGGAGCCCATCGAGCACCTCCCTGAGCAGGTCTGGGCTTGCTTGTGCGCGCATGGCCTGCCGCGCCTGCACGGCGATGTACTTCTGCTGGACCAGGTCGGCGAGCAGGACCCGGACGACGCCCAGCGGCAGCGCCATGTCCGCCGCGACGTCCGCGACGGTCATCGGCTCCTGGCACAGGCCGATGAGCTTGCGGTGCTCGGGGCCGAGCCCGCGTGACTTGGGGGCGGACGGGGCAGGCCCCGTCGCCACGATCACGGAGATCAGGTCGAGCACCGTGCCGCCGACGGGATCGGTCCGCCCTCCGGTCAGCGCGTAAGGGCGGACGACGCGACCAGCTTCCCGGTCGACCCACCTGTCGTAGGAGGCCACGGATTCTCACTCGGTGGGTGTCTGGTGGGCGGCGAGCCTGGGCTGCGCCACGAGGTGCGGGCCCGCGCGCTTGACCAGCATTGCCATCTCATAAGCGATGAGGCCGGCGTCGGCGTTCGCCGGGCACAGCACCGCCAGGCAGCTTCCGTAACCGGCAGCGGTGACGAACAGGAACGCGTGCTCGAGCTCGATGATCGTCTGCCGTACCTCGCCGAGGCTGAAGTGCTCGCCCGCGCCCCTGGCCAGGCTCTGGACGCCGGCCGCCAGCGCAGCCAGGTGCTCGGCGTGCTCACGGCCCAGGCCCTGGGAGGCCGCGATGGCCAGACCGTCGCGAGACAGGATCACGGCGTGCTGGATGTCCTCCACCCGGGCGGCGAGGTCGTCGAGCAGCCAGCTCAATTCCTGGCCCGTCGAAGTCATGCCGTGCGAACCCATCACGCGTCCTCCTGCAGTGCCTCGCGCGGGCCGTCGGCCGGACCCTGTCCAGCGGCCGTGTCCTGCGCCTGCGGCTCTTCCTCGGCCTTGCGGCCGCGTTCCCATCCGCTCTGCAGCGACGCGAGCAGCGACTGCGCCTGTTCCGGCGACCGCGGCTCGGGTCCCCGGGACGCAGCAGTCGGCCCGGCCGAAGGCCTGGCGCGCAGATGCGGAGACAGGTTCGCCTGGCGAACCCGGCGCGGCAGGCCCCTGTGTGTGCCTGCTTCGGCGCCACCTCCGGCCGGCTGAGGTATGCCCGGCCGGCCGGCCGCAACGCCTGGCGGGCTGCTGCCGGCTGCCGTGGCCTGGCTCGGGAGGACCCGCTGGCCGAGGAAGATCGGCTGACTCAGCGGGAAGGCCGGCTCGGCCGGGCTGGCACCCGGCGCACCCGCGGCCACGGCCGGCTGCCCGGGAGCGGTATCCGGCCCGCCGGGCAGCGGGATCGTGGGCTCGCTCCGCGATGGCAGGGCGGGGAAGTCCTGGCGGTCGCGCACCGTGTCGGCCGGCCCCTTCGCCGGCCGGCCGGGTCGCCCCGTCCGGCCGGTCAGGGCGAGCTGCAGGCCCCGGCCGCGAACCGCCGGCGTGCCGGCCCGCGACGGCTGCTGTGGCTCTGACGCCTCGGCCGCCGAGGTGATCATCGTGATCGGCATCAGCACGATCGCCGTGGTTCCGCCGTAGGGGGAGGGGCGCAGGTAGACGCGAACGCCGTGCCTGGCGGCCAGCTTGCCGACCACGAACAGGCCGAGCTGATCGGCGTTGGCAAGATCGAAATCCGCCGGGCTGTCGAGCCGCCTGTTGATCTCGTCCAGCTCGTCGGGTTTGATGCCGAGGCCGCGGTCCTCGATCTCGAACGCAAAGCCGTTGCCCACCCGCTCCGCCCTGACCTCTACCCGCGTGCCCGATGGCGAGAACAGCGCCGCGTTCTCGACCAGCTCGGCCAGCAGGTGAATCATGTCGGCGACGACCGAGCCCGCCACCATGTCCTCGGAATCGGTCAGGACCGTCACCCGCTTGTAGTCCTCCACCTCGGCGACAGCGCCGCGGATGACGTCGATGACCGGCACCGGGCTGGTCCATCCCCGCCCCGGGACGGATCCGGACAGGATGATCAGGCCCTCGGCGTGCCGGCGCATCCGCGTGGTGAGGTGGTCGAGCGGGAAGAGGTCGGCGAGCGCCGCGGGATGGGCGGCCTTCTCTTCCAGGTCGTCGAGCAGCCGCAGCTGCCGCTGCAGCAGCGACAGGTTGCGGCGCGCCAGGCTCACGAAGACCTGGCTGATGCCCGTGCGCAGGCTGGTCTCGGTGGCGGCCGCGGTGATCGCGGTGCGCTGGATGCTGGCAACGGCCGCTGCGAGGCGGGCGACTTCAGTGGTCTTCACCGTGGCAGCAGCGTCAAGCTCGCCGCCGGGGTCTACCTGATCACCGCGCCGCAGCCGCTCCACGAGTTCGGGGAATTGCTGGTCGGCAAAGCGGCGGGCGGTCACCTCGACGCTCGAGATCTCACGGGAGAGACGGCGCGCGAACCTTGCCATCGCTATGGCGGCGACGAGCGCCGCTGCCAGGCCCACCGCGTCGGCGAGCGCGACGGCGACCAGGACCGTCCCGTCCTGAGCGACCTGGCCGTGGTTCGCGATCGCATCGCTGATCGTGGCGCCGGCGAAGACCCACATCGCGACGACGGCCAGGACGGGGATGGCTATGATCGCGGCTGTCGTGAACCGGATCGAACGGCGCATCACGCGCGATCGCTCACGGCCGGGCAACATGTGCGCGCCCATGCATAACCCCCGGTCCGGGTCAGGCGTCCGGATCCGCCGGCAAGCGGCAGACGGGCATTTGTGCTGCTGGGACTCGATATGAATGGCTTCCGTCGGTACAGTACATGACCGTCTGCGTATTTATGAGCAGTTCCGATCGGAAGACGTCCTTTTTGGAATCTGCTCGAACTGCAATCGCAAAACCGTCAGCCGGGAGACTTCGGTCTGAAAATAGCCGCTATAATCCCAGAGCGTTCCGCAGGCCGGTCGGCCCAGCGTAGGGCCGATGGCGACTGGCGCTCTGACCAGTGACGATGCCGACCGCCCGGCGGGGCTATGTCCTGGCGACCCACGGCTCAGGCCGCGGGCGGCCGGCCACTGCTGCCCGCGAATTCTTCGCGCCGCGGGCCGATACGACAGGAGAACAGACGCAGGTAACGGAATCCACCGCGGCGGTTCGTCCTGCAGTCGCCGTTCTTCTCGATCCACCGGGAGAGCTACGGGCAGCGCTGGCGGCGGCACTGACCTGCGTCAGCCGCCTGCGATGTTCGTCAGGCTCTCGCGCAGCGTCAGCGTCAGCGGCGCCTGGTCGGGAAGGACCCGTTCGCAGCGGTCGAGTGTGTCCCGGAGCTGCCGGGCCGCGTCGCTCAGCCGTCCCGCCTTGTAGTACGCGTGTGCCAGGTTCGCCTGGCTGACAAGGGTCTCCGGGTCGTCGGCGCCGAGGACCCGCGCATAACCCTGGCATGCCTTCTCGTAGAGCTGCAGCGCGGAGGCCATCCGGCCGGCCGAGTCGTAGGCTGCCGCGAGCCTGCCGCGGGCCACGATCGTGTCCAGGTGGTCCGGGCCGAGGATCCGCTCCCTGTCGGCGAGGACCCGCTTGAACGCGGAGACGGCATCCTTGACCCGGCCTTCGGCGAGGTACGTGTCGGCCAGCCGCTGGCGCGTGGTGATGGTGTCGGAATGCTGTGCTCCCTGGATCCGCTCCCGGTCGGCCAGCGCGTACTGGTAGAGCTGGGTCGCCTCCGCCTTGCCCGCACCGCGGCACGCGCTGGCAAGCTCCTCCCGCGCGCCGATCGTGTCGAGATGATCGGCACCGAGCACGCGCTCGCAGTCGGTGGCGGCCATCTCGAGGACCTCGGCCGCGGCATCGGCCTGGTTGGCTACCATCAGGGCGCGGCCGAGATCGGTGCGGGCCCTCAGCGTGCCAGGGTCATCTGGCCCGAGCACGCGGCCGCGGCCGGCCAGCACCCACCGGGCCCAGGCCACCGCCTCCGTCGCCTGGCCGCCGGTCAGGAGGGCGCCGACCAGGTGGCTGCCGGCCATGAGCGTGTCCGGGCCGCCAGCCCCGGCAACCCGGTCGCTCATTGCCGCGAGCTCTCGCCA
>JASHQP010000528.1 GCA_030039095.1 Streptosporangiaceae bacterium | reverse complement strand
ATGGTCGTGCTCGGCCTGGTCACCACCAAGCGGGGCGGGCTGGAGTCCAAGGACGCGCTGAAGCGGCGGATCGACGAGGCCGCCAAGTACGTGCCGCTGGACCAGCTGTGCCTGTCCCCGCAGTGCGGCTTCTCCTCCACCGTCGAGGGCAACGTCGTCAGCTACGACCAGGAGGTGGCCAAGCTCCGGCTGATCGTGGAGACGGCGCGCGAGGTCTGGGGCTGAGCTCCGCCCGCTGACGGCCTCTGCCGGGCGGGCGCGGCTCGGGCGGATCAGCCGGCGGGCAGCTCGCTCAGCGCGTCGGACACCGCGCGGTGAAAGGTCGGGAAGGCATAGATCATTTCCCGCAGGCGCTGCACCGGCACCGCGGCGTGCACGGCGAGGACCAGCATGCTGAGCACCTCGCCACCCCACGGCCCGGCCGACGTCGCCCCGACCAGGACGCCGCGGCCGTGGTCCTCGACCAGCTTGATGAACCCGTCGTTGCCGGCCTTGTGCAGCCAGCCGCGCGCGGAGGTGGGTACCTGCGTCAGGCCTACCTGGACGTCCAGCCCCTGCTTCCGTGCCTCGTCCTCGGTCACGCCGACGCGGCCGACCTCGGGATCGGTGAACGTGACCTGCGGCACCGCGTGATACTCGGCGGGAGCGTGCTGGCGGCCCAGTATGTCGGCCACGACGATGGCCGCGTGGTACATGGACATGTGCGTGAACTTGCCCTTGCCGACCACGTCGCCGATCGCCCACACCCCGGGCGCCGCGCGCATGTGCCCGTCGACCGGCACCGCATGCCGGGATTCGTCGATGCCGACACTTCCGGCGCCGACGGCGGCCAGGTTGGCGCGCCGCCCGGTGGCGACGAGCAGCGCGCTCCCGCGGACCCTGGCCCCGTCGGCCAGCGCCACCGTGAACCCGGCGGCCTGGTCCGGGCCAGGATCGTGGCTCACGCCCTCGGCCTTCGCGCCGGTCCGCACGTCGATGCCCTCCCGGCGGAACACCTCCGCGATCAGCTCACCGGCCTCGGGCTCCTCGAGCGGGAGCAGCCGGCCGCTCTCCTCGACCACGGTGACCCTCGCGCCGAAGCGGGAGTAGACCTGGGCCAGCTCCAGCGCGATCGCGCCGCCGCCGAGCACGATCAGCGACTCCGGCACCCGCTGCGCCTCGATGGCCTCGTGGTTGGTCCAGTACGGCGTGCCGGCCAGGCCGGGGAGCTCGGGGATCGCAGGCACGGTCCCGGTGTTGATGACGATCCCGCGCCGGGCCCGGAGCGTATCGTTGCCGACCGCCACCCGGCCCGGGCCCATGATCCTGCCCCGCCCGCGGAACAGCCGGCCACCCTTGCCGGTGAACCGGCCGGCCGCCGCCGTGTCGTCCCAGCCGTCGGTCGCCTCGTCCCGGATCCGGCGCGCGACCGGTGCCCAGTCCGGCCGGACCGTGGACGCGCCCGCCATGCCGGGGATGCGCCGGCCCTCGGCCAGCAGGTTGCCCGCGCGGATCATCATCTTGGACGGCACGCAGCCCCAGTACGGGCACTCGCCGCCGACCAGGCGGTCCTCCACGCCGGCGACGGCCAGCCCCGCCGCGGCGAGTTCCCCGGCGGCGTACTCGCCACCGGGGCCCATGCCGATGACGACGACGTCTACCTCGTGCTCGGTCACTGGGCCTCCGGTCGGCGCGACGGTGCTCGAAGGCCCATCAAAGCGCGGATCGGCCGCCGCCGCGAGTCAGCCACCGCCCTGGGCAAGCGGCCTGCGGTCAGGCCGTGTCCCGTAGACCATCGGAGGGTCGCTGGCCGGCCCGTGGCGTCGCCGACGTAAATGCGGACGCACCAAAAGGGCCGTATGCGTCAGGCCGGAACTCGCTTGCTGACCAGAATCGGTGAAGCCGGCTCATTAAAAACCGGCATATCGGGTAGCTCCGGGCATCCTGCCGCGCGGCGCGGCGGGGCGCAGTAGGGTCGCCGGCCCGTTGCTGCTGCTAGAGCGACAGCTACGGGCCGGCGACATCTAGTCGTCGGTCCGCTTGACCAGTACCACGGGGCAGTGCGCGGTCGCCGCGGCCCCCTGGCTCACCGAGCCGAGCAGCAGCCCCGCGAACGGCGAGCGGCCGCGGATGCCCAGCACGAGCAGGTCGGCATCCTTGGACGCCTCGACCATCGCCTCGGTCGGGTCGCCTTCGGCCACCAGCGTCTCCAGCGGCACGGCGGGCTTCGGCGCGATCGCGCTCACGGTCTCGATCAGGAAGGCCTTGTACGTCTTGTCCAGCTCACCCCGGTCGAACGCGCCGGGAAAGGACAGGAACGGCATCTGCCAGGACAGCACGGCGGTGACCAGGCTGTCGGAATGTGCCTCAGCCTCGGCCAGCGCCCAGCGCAGCGCCGCGTTGCTGTGCTCCGACCCGTCCACGCCAACAACGATGCGGTACGTCACCGGATTCGCGGCATGTGCCGCTTCACCTCCTCGGCGATAGCAAGTTCGCCGGGCTCCGTGCCCGGCCCGGGGGTCAGGCGGTCTGAACCCGGAGTCTTCCGGGCTCGGCAGCGTAGGCGTCCTCGGTCAGTTCCTCCAGGCTCTTGCCACGCGTCTCGGGCAGGGACACGAACGTCAGCGCCAGGCCAACGGCCGCGACGATACCTGCGATCCACATGGCACCTCTGAGGCCAAGGTGCGAGGCGAGCAAATCGGGGAACAGGAACGCACCGGCGAACGCACCCAGTTTCCCGAGCCCCGCTGAAATGCCGTGGCCAGTCGTTCGCACCTCGGTCGGGAACAGCTCGGCAGGATAGATGAACGTGGTCATGTTCGGCCCGAACTCGGTGAAGAAGTAGCTGATGCCGTACAGGATCAGGAACGGTGCGAGGGTCGTCGATACCGATGGGATGAGCCCGATGAGCAGGAACATCACCGCCATCACGCCGAAGCCCAGGAGCTGGATGGCCCGCCGCCCGATCCGGTCGAGCAGCAGGATCGCCACGATGTAGCCGGGCACGGCGAACACGGCGACGATCGCCAGCTGCAGCAGGACCGTGGTCAGCTCGCTGGCGTGGGAATCGGCGAGCTCGAGGATCTCCGGCTGGGAGATCGTGTTGCCGTAGTAGCAGAAGTCCAGCAGCATCCAGCAGCCTGCGGTGCCGATCAGCCAGATCAGCAGCCGCCGGTTCTTGATCAGCTGGAAGAACCCGTCCGCGATGCTCTGCGGGTGCCTGGCGGCCGACTCACCGGGTGCCACCTTCCCTGACCCGGTGCCGACCGCGTCCGCGATCGCGGCCTGGGCCTCCTCGTGGGCGCCGCCCGCCATCGCGAACCGCGGCGTCTCGTGGATCTGGCGGCGCAGGTAGAACACAGCCAGGCCGGGGATCGCGCCGAGGCCGAGCAGGAGCCGCCAGGTGAGGTTGCTGCTCGCGCCGGAGGCCAGGAAGATCGAGGCGACCAGCGGGCCGACGACCAGGCCGGCGCCCTGCATCGCGAACACGAGCCCGACCATCTTGCCGCGGGACTGCTTGCCGGAGTACTCGCTCATGATCGTGGCGGAGACCGGGTAGTCGCCGCCGATGCCGATGCCCAGCACGATGCGGCTCACCAGCAGGAACGTGTAGTTCGGCGCGAACGCCGACGCGATCGCGCCGGCGGCGAGGATCAGCACCTCGTAGCCGTAGATCCGCTTGCGCCCGAGCATGTCGGCGACCCGGCCGAAGATGATCGCGCCGAACGCCGAGGCCAGGAGCGTCGCCGAGTTCAGCCACGACACCTGGTTCGTCGACATGACCCACTGGGTTTTCAGCAACGACACCACGATGCCGATGACGAACAGATCGTAGGCGTCGGTGAAGAAGCCCATGCCCGAGACGAACATGGTCTTGATCTGGAACCTGCTGATCTTGGAGTCATCGAGCTGCTGGAAGACGTTCGGGCTCGCTGCGGCCGGGGAGTCAGCACTCATACCGTTCATGACCGCAGCGCCAGCTTGCGAGCGCTCTACGCTGACGCGGCCTTACGGGGTACTCACGGTGAACACTGCCGAATGTCGAGCATCCGGCGCGTTCGATCAGCGGGAGACGCCGCGCTCCAGCCTGCGAACCGAGACCGCGTCGAGCCGGAGCGAGCGGGTGAGCCCGGAGATCACGGCGTCGCCGTCGATCCCGCCGCAGCTGAAAAGGTCGATCGCGATCAGGTCGTCTTCCGGCCAGGTGTGAATCGACAGATGCGACTCGGCGAGAATCAGCACCAGCGTGATCGCGCCGTTCGGGAAGATCACGTGGCTGGTGTCCAGCACATGGCCGTTGCCCGCGGCCACGGCGGCGGAGGTGAGCGAGGTCAGCCGGGAGATGTCGGCCACCGGCGAGGACCGGGTGAGCCTCGCGTCGACCGCGTAGAGCAGCTTCGGCGCTGGCGCCTCCTGCCTGGGCGGTTGCGGGTAGCTGCGCGCCGCATCGATGCCGGGCATGATCTGGGAGGATACCGTACACGCTGATGGACATGGACTCCGTGATCGCCGACGTCGCCGCGGCCGTTGGGCTGGCCGAGGGGCCGTCCGGTGTGAGCGATGTCCTGCACGCCATCGCCCGCAGCGAGCCCGTGGCCGTCCGCCAGGTGAGCCGGATGGCCGAGCTGCCGGTGCCGATCGTCGCCGC
>JASHQP010000527.1 GCA_030039095.1 Streptosporangiaceae bacterium | reverse complement strand
TGCCTTGATCCTCGCGAACTCCTCGACGAGCCGCCCCTCGGTGAATCCGGCGGTCACACCGAGCCCGATCAGGATCTCCCGCGCGTCCCCCTTGCCCTGCAGGATTCCCAGCAGCAGGTGCTCCGTGCCGATGTAGTTGTGGCCCAGCTTCAGCGCGGCGGTCAGGGCTCCCCTGATCGCGATCCGGCCATCCTCGGTGAAACGCAGCCGCCGTAGTTCCTCAGGACCAGCGTCCTGAGCAGCCGCACCCTCGGCGGCAGCCTCGAGGCCCAGCGCGGTCAGCACCTGCTCGTCGGTCCGGCCGGCTCCGTGGATGACCTTGGCGGCGAGGCCGTCCGGTTCGCTGAGCAACCCGGCCGCGAGGTGCGAGGCGCCAATCGTGGCGGACTCCGCGCCTGCGGCGATCTTCCCAGCCGCGGCCAGCACGTTGCGTGAACGCTGCGTGAACCGCGAGAACTCGGCGCCTTCCCACAGCGTCACGAACCTCTTCTGGGCCGCTTGCTTGGTTACGCCCATGCTGGACCCGATCTGGCTCCAGGTTGCCCCGGACCGGCGTGCCTGGTCCACGAAGTGACCGATGAGCGCGTCGGACGTCTCGTCGAGGTCGGCGCCGACGCTGACCGCGTCGGCCAGGTTGTCGAGAGGCCCGCCCGCGGGCGTAATGGTCTTCACGTAGCTGATCAGGTCGTCCAGCGACACGGGTGGAGTGCTCATACGTCAACCATAAGTTGACGCACGGTCGCTCGTCAACCGCCGGTTGACCCGTGCGCGGTTTATTTCATGATCTGGGAAAGTTAGGGCGGCATATGACCCTGACCCTCCCAGACCCGCCGGGTGGGGTCAGCGCGAACGGGTTTCCGGGGTTGCGCTCCAGTCGCGGCGGGCCAGTTCGAAGGAGTCGCCGTCGCCGGCCGGCGTGCGGATCAGCACACCCTGGGCGGTCAGCGCGTCGAGAACCTCGCTCACCGTGGAGTCGTCCAGGTCTGTTGCCTGCATGACCTCCTCTCTGGTGACCGCCCGGCCCGAGTACTCGAGGGTGGCAACCGCCTCGTACACCTGGGCGCCGACGTCGGTGAGGACCTGCGCGTCTACGTAGGGCTGATCGCCCCGGTTCCACCGGGATCCCCGGTCGGCCCGGTCGCCGCGGCTCACCCGCTGGATCCGGTCGTCTTCGTGGTCGTCGGGAGATGACATCGCCTGGCCTCCGTTCCCGCCGCGTTCGTGCTCGTGCTGCCGCGTGCTCCGACCCCAGACTGCCGCCCTACCCGCGGCTGTCATGGCTACACGGGCCGCGGCAAGCCGCACGGCGGTGTTTACGCAGGCGACCGCGATGGCCGCCCAGCCAGGATCGCGCCTTCCGACACGCTGAGCGGGAACCGGAGCAGCGCATAGAGGTGACCGCAGGCGGCCGGCGGTATGGCTGCCCCTACCGCCGTCCCCCCGGTGCATGCGGAGGCTAGCCCTACCCGGATTGGGCGGCCTGCGGGATGTCGCGGCGAGGGCACGGCAAGGGAGCCTGTCGTGGCAGACAGCTACCTACCGAATGAGGTCCTCATGCATGCGCATCCGACGCAGGCCCCGGTCACCCGGACCAGGCCGCCGGTCGTGGAGCGGATCGCCGGCTGGAGCGCGCGTCACCGCAAGACCGCGGTGCTCGGCTGGTTCCTCCTGGTCGCCGCCGTGGTCGTGGGCACGCACATGATCCCGGGCACGAACGTGCAGTCGTACGACGCGGGCCAGTCAGGTCAGGCCGAGCAGACGCTGAACCGCCTGAACGTCACGTTCCCCCCCGCCGAGAGCGTGCTGATCCAGTCCCGCACGCCCGGCGCCACCTTCGCCACCGACGCGCAGCTTCGGCAGGCCACGCGCCAGGTCGTCACCGCGCTGCGCAGCCTGCCGCACGCGGCGGCCGGCATCCGCTCGCCGGACAGCAGCGGCGGAGGGTCGCTGATCTCCGCCAACGGGCGAAGCGCGCTCGTCACGTTCAACGTCCCCGGCAACTCGAACAACGAGGACCAGACCGTGGTGCCGGACCTGAACGCCGTCGCCGCCGTCCAGGCCCGCCATCCGGACTTGCTCGTCCAGGAGATGGGAGACGCGAGCGCCGACCGGGCCATCAACGGGCTGGTGTCCGGCGACTTCAGGAAGGCGGAGGAGACCTCGGTGCCGATCACCCTGGTCCTGCTCGTTCTCGTGTTCGGCGCGCTGATCGCCGCCGGGATCCCGCTGCTGCTGGCCGCGACGTCGGTGATCACGGCGCTCGCGCTGCTGGCCATCCCCGGCCACTGGCTGCCGGTCGGCCAGGCCACCTCCGAGGTGACGCTGCTGATCGGCATGGCGGTGGGCATCGACTACTCCCTCTTCTACCTGCGGCGCGAGCGCGAAGAGCGGGCCCGGGGCGCGACCGTAGGCGAGGCCCTGCGGATAGCGGCGGGCACGTCGGGCCGGGCGATCGTGATCTCGGGCCTGACCGTGATGATCGCGCTGGCGGGCCTGTTCCTGGTCGGGGCCGCGGAGTTCACCGGCATCGCGTTCGGGGCCATCGCCGTGGTCGGTGTGGCGGTGATCGGATCGCTGACGTTCGTGCCCGCGCTGCTGTCCTGGCTCGGGAAGTGGGCCGACCGGGCACGGGTCCCGTTCCTCGGCCGGCGACGGACCGCGGCGAAGCCGTCGCGGATGTGGGCCGCGCTCGTCCGCCGGGTGGTGCGGCGCCCGCTGCTGTGGGGCGGCGTGGCCGCGGTGGCCATGCTCGCGCTCGCCGCGCCCGCACTGGGCATGCGGCTGGTCTACCCGGAGATCGATGTGCCGAGCAACGTGCCGATCGTCGCCACCTACGACCGGATCCAGCAGGCGTTCCCGCAGGCCCCGTCCCCGGCTCAGGTCGTGGTCACCGGCACCTCCCTTTCGGGCCCCGCGGTACGCAACGCGATCACCGCGCTGGAAGCCCGGGCGTCGGCGAACGGCCCGATCCGCGAGCCGATCACCACGGCCAGCGTGGCGGACGGGCGCGCCCTGATCGTCAACGTCACGCTGGCCGGCAACGGCACGGATACCACGTCCAACGATGCCTTGGCGACCCTGCGGGACCGGGTGCTGCCCGCCACGCTCGGCCGGGTGCCCGGGATCAGCTACGCCGTGACCGGCAACACCGCGAACAGCTACGACGACACCCGCCAGATCGATGCCCGGTACCCCCTCGTGTTCGCGGCCGTCGCGGCGCTGGCGTTCGTGCTGCTGCTCGTCGCGTTCCGGTCGGTCACCCTGCCGCTGGTCTCGATCGGGCTCAACCTGCTGTCGGTGGGGGCCGCCTTCGGCCTGATCACGCTCGTCTTCCAGGACGGCAGGCTGCAGGGCCCGCTCGACTACACCAGCTTTGGCGCGATCACGCCGTGGGTGCCGCTGTTCTTGTTCGTGTTCCTGTTCGGGCTGTCCATGGACTACCACGTGTTCATCCTGAGCCGGATCCGGGAGATCAGGCT
>JASHQP010000526.1 GCA_030039095.1 Streptosporangiaceae bacterium | reverse complement strand
GCACCGGCCAGCTCGGCCGCCCGGGCGATCTCGTCCATGCTGGCGCCGGGGTTCCCGAGCGCGATGTTGCCGGCGGCGGTGCCCGCGAACAGATGCGGCTGCTGCGGCACCCAGGCGATCTGGGCGCGCCACCGGGCGAGGTCGATCGCGGCCAGGTCGCTGCCGCCGGCCTGGATAGTTCCGGCGGCGGGCTGGACGAACCCGAGCAGCAGCGCCAGCACCGTGCTCTTGCCTGCCCCGCTCGGCCCGGTCACCGCGACCCGCTCGCCCGGCCGGATCGCCAGGCTCAGCACCCGCAGGGCCGGCCGGTCGCGACCCGGATGCGCCACCGTCACCGCGTTCAGGGTGATCTCCTCGGTGCGCAGGTCGGCAGCCTGGATACGCGGCGTTGCCGTGAGGCGGGAAGGTGACTCGGCCTCCAGGATCTCCAGCACCCGCCCGGCGGCGGCGGCGCCCTCCATGCTCGCGTGGAACTGGGCGGCGACCGCGCGCAGCGGCAGGAACGCCTCGGGCGTCAGCAGCAGCACGAGCAGCGCGGTCTCGTACGCCATGTGGCCGTAGAGCAGCCGCAGCCCGACCTCGACCGCGACCAGCGCGGTGGCGACCGCGGCGGCGAGCTCGAGGACCAGCGCGGAGGCGAATGCGACCCGCAGCGCGGACATGGTCGCCGACCGGTAGGCGCCGGTGACCTCGCCGATCACCTTCTCCTGGTGCTTTGCCCTGCCGAACACCTCGAGCGTGGGCAGGCCCTCGACGACGTCGAGGAAGTGCCCGGCGAGCGTGGCGAGCAGCCGCCACTGCCGGCGTGTGCGGGCCTTGGTGTGCCAGCCGACCAGCACCGCGAACAGCGGGATCAGCGGCAGCGTCGTCGCGATGAGGACGGCGGAGATCCAGTCGGCAGCGGCCACCCGCGCCAGGACCGCGACCGGGACCGCGACCGCGAGCACGAGCTGGGGCAGGTAGCGGGCGAAATAGGGATCAAGCCCGTCGAGGCCCCTGGTGGCCAGCGCGGCGACCTCCGCGCTCTGCCCGCCCCGCCCGCCCTGGCCGCCCTGCCCGCCGGACCAGGCCGGGCCGAGCCCGATCGTGCGGGCAGCGAGCGCGCGCCGCAGCTGAGACTTGACGGCAGCGGCAGCGCGCAGCGCGCAGACCTCGCCACCGTAGGCCACCGCGACCCGCACGGCGACCACGGCGAGCAAGCCCAGCAGCGTGCCCCACAGGACGGCCGGGTGACCGCGGGCCGCGGACGCGAGCGCGTGGGCCAGCAGGCCGGCCTGGGCGAGGATCGCGGCCGTGGCCACGATCCCGAGGGCGACGGTGGTGATCAGCTGGCGGCGGGCGGCCCGGGCGTAACGCAGCAGCCGCGGGTCAACCGGGCGCACGGCCAGTCAGCAGCATGATCCAGACCACCAGCAGGTGCTACCCCGGCGGCGGGCGCAGCATTTCATCCTGGGCGGGTGAGCTAGGCCAGCCCCGGCCGGGGACCGCTGGACACTGATCTACGTGGTGCTGGCCTGGCTGCCCCTGGTGCTCTTCCTCGTCGCGCCCGGGCTCACCGCGCAACGCCTGAGGGCCTTCAACGCGTGGCTGCGCGCACACGGCAGCGCGCTGGCCGTGGCCGCGGTCGCCGTCGTCGGTGTGCTGATGGTCTTCGACGGGGGCTACGGGCTGATCTCCGGCAAGTAACCCGTCGTGACCCAACGTGACTCGACGTGATCCGACCACCCGCTGCGGGTGACGCGACCGAGCCGGTGAGGCGCGACTGTTACCGCACGTGGAATCGAGGCTGACCGAAAGGACCGCGGCGATGACCGTGCCCGTACAGGCAGATGTCGACGACGCGACCAGGGACGCCCTGGCCGGCATGTCCAAGGGGGACCAGCGCGTGCTGGACGAGATGGTGGAGGTCCGCACGGCGGGGCAGGAGAGCAGCGGCCTGGACGCCCGCACGTTCTCCCTGGTCAAGATCGCCGCGCTGATCGCGGTCGACGCTCCCCCGGTCTCGTACGTCTGGCAGGTGGCCAACGCGCTGGACTCCGGCGCCACGCCGCAGGACCTGGTCGGCGTGCTGCGCGCCGTCGCCCCGCAGGTCGGCGGGCCGCGGGCGATGGCTGCGGCCCCGGAGATCATGATCGCGCTCGGTCTCGAGCTGCCCGACGGCGCGTGACCGGACGTCGCCGGCAAGGAGGAAGGCATGTTCATGCGACGACGCCCGTTGCTGCGCGCGGCCGTGATCGGCGGAGGCGCGTACGTGGCGGGGAAGAAGTCCGCTCAGCGATCCGCTGAGCAAGCGCAGGAGCAGCAGGCACGGCGCAGCGAGGACGAGCAGAACGCGCGCCAGGCGCCGGCTGCGGTGCCCAAGCCGTCCATGCTCGATCAGCTCAACCAGCTGAACCAGCTGCACAAGCAGGGCGCCCTGTCCGACTCCGAGTTCACCGCCGCCAAAGCGAAGCTGCTCGGCAGCGCCTGAGAGGGACATGACCGCCAACCAGACGGTGGACGCCGACGAGGTGCAGGTCGCCAGTCCGCTGAAGACGCCGGGCGCCGCTGCGGTGGCCGGGATCGTGTTCTCGGTGCTGGGGATCGTGTCGCTGCTGCTGATACGGCTGTCGACGCCGGCCAGTGCCGGCCAGGCGGGCGCCTGGCTGAACGACTCCACGCGGCGGACCACCGTGGCGATCGGGATGAACCTCGTCCCGTTCGCCGGGATCGCCTTCCTGTGGTTCATCGGGGTGGTCAGGGACCGGGTCGGCAGGCACGAGGACCGGTTCTTCGCCACGATCTTCATCGGCAGCGGCCTGCTGTTCGTCGGCATGCTGTTCGTGGCCACGGCCATCGAGGGCGGGATCGTCTCGGGGATATCGGCCAAGTCGTTCGGCTCGTCCGCGTCGAGCACGCTGGTGCTCGGCCGCGACGTAACAGCCGCCCTGGTGAACACCTACGCGGTGCGGATGGCGGCCGTGTTCACGCTCACCACGGTGACGATCGCGCGGAAAACCAAGATCATCTCCCGCTGGCTCACCTACGCGGGCGTGCCGGTCGCGCTCGTGCTGCTGATCGGCACCGGCATCTCGGTCTGGGTGGAGTTGCTGTTCCCGGCGTGGATCCTCGCACTGAGCGTCGACATCCTGCTCGCGCGCGGCCGCGAGCCGATCACCCCGGCCGGGTGACGCAACCGGCACCGCGCCCGGGCATCGTGACTGGCGCGGCGACCGCAGCCAGGGGAGCGCAGTCGGCTGGCGGCCGCGTTCCGGCGGGGGTGCCCGGCGGGGACCGGGCAACATCCAGAGGGGAGCCAATAATGAGCGCCACCACGGCAGCGAGGCCGACCCGGCCTGTGCATCGGTATCAGCTCGATACGGGGCTGGTGCATATGACCCCGGCCGAGCGCGCGGCTCGCGGCAAGTCGGCGCGGGCCGAGGTGCCGCTCGAGAGCCACGCGGAGTTCGACCCGGCAGACCGGCCCGACCCGATCGCGCTGCTCGAGGAGCAGGGTGCCACCCGGGTGCCCAACCTGGTCCCGGTCCGTTACGGCCGGATGATGGCGTCGCCGTTCAGCTATTACCGCGGCGCCGCGCTGCCCATGGCCGCCGACCTGGCCACCACCCCGGTCTCCGGCCTGGCCGTGCAGGCCTGCGGCGACGCCCACCTGTCCAACTTCGGCGTGTTCGGCTCCGCCGAGCGCCGCCTGGTCTTCGACGTGAACGACTTCGACGAGACCCTGCCCGGCCCCTGGGAATGGGACGTCAAGCGGCTGGCCGCGAGCCTCGAGGTCGCGGCTCGCGACAACGGCTTCCCGGGCAAGAAGCGCCGCGCGATCGTCGCGGCCGCCGTCGCCATGTACCGGGAGGCGATGCGCGGCTTCGCCGGCATGACCAACCTGGAGGTCTGGTACGCCAGCGCCGACATGGATCTCCTGCGGCAGCAGAACCCGGCGCAGCTGAAGGCGCGCCAGCGCAAGGCGGTCGACAAGGGACTTGCCAAGGCGCGGACCAAGGACAGCATGCAGGCGGTGGACAAGCTCACCCACATGGTCGACGGCAGGCCGCGGATCATCGCCGACCCGCCACTGATCGTCCCGGTCAACCAGCTGATCCCCGACGAGGTGGACCGCAAGAGCTTCGAGGCGGTCATCAGCGACCTGATAGCCGGATACCGGCGGACCCTGGAGACCGACCGCCGGTACCTGCTCGAGCAGTACGAGTTCTGCGACATGGCGCACAAGGTGGTCGGCGTCGGCAGCGTCGGTACCCGCTGCTGGATCGTGCTGATGCTCGGCCGCGACACCGGCGACCCGCTGTTCCTTCAGGTCAAGGAAGCCCAGGACTCGGTGCTGTGCCGCTACGTCGGCTCCAGCAAGTTCGCCAACCAGGGCCAGCGCGTGGTCGCCGGCCAGCGGCTGATGCAGGCCGCCAGCGACATCTTCCTCGGCTGGCAGCGCATTACGAACACGCCCGACGGCAAGAACCGGGACTTCTACGTCCGCCAGCTGCGGGACTGGAAGTTCTCGCTCGACATCGAGGCCATGGTGCCGCGCGGCATGCGCATCTACGCCCAGCTGTGCGGCTGGACCCTGGCCAGGGCACACGCCCGGTCCGGCGACCGGATCGCGATCGCCTCCTACCTCGGCGGCTCGGACACGTTCGACAAGGCGATCACTCAGTTCGCCGGCGCCTACGCGGACCAGAACGAAAGGGACCACCAGGCGCTCCTGGACGCCGTCACGTCGGGCCGGATCATGGCCGAAAGCGGCGTGTGACGACCGGCGGGGACGGAACCCCGCCGGACCAGGCTGCCGCGGTGACTACGCCGTCCGATCCGCTCGCGGCGCTGCGATCCCGCAGCTACCTCGCGCTGCTGGCGCTCGCCGCGATCATCGGCGTGCCCGTGTCCGCGGCGGCGTTCGGGTTCCTGGCGCTGATCAGCAAGCTCCAGGGATGGATCTTCACGAGCCTGCCCCGTGGCCTGGGCTTCCACGCGGAGCCGGTGTGGTGGCCGGTGCCGCTGCTGGTGATCTCCGGCGTCCTGGTCGCGCTCGCGATCCGGTACCTCCCCGGCACCGGCGGGCACTCACCGGCCGACGGGTTCAAGGCGGGCGGCGCTCCGTCGCCGGTCGAGCTGCCCGGCATCGTGCTCGCGGCCCTGGCCGGCCTGTGCCTCGGGATCGTGCTGGGGCCCGAGGCGCCGCTGATCGCCCTCGGCGGCGGCCTCGGTGTCGGCGCCGTGCTGCTGGCCAAGCGGGACGCACCGCGCAAGGCCCGGGTCGTGGTGGCGTCGGCAGGCAGCTTCGCGGCGATCAGCACGCTGCTCGGGTCGCCCGTCATCGGCGCGTTCTTGCTGATGGAGGTGTCCGGGGTCGGCGGTGCAGCGCTCGAACTGGTGCTGGTTCCCGGACTCCTGGCGGCCGGCATCGGTTCGCTGATCTTCATCGGCCTTGGCCACTGGACCGGGCTCGGAACCTTCTCGCTGGCGCTGCCCCACCTTCCCCACTTCGCCACGCCCGACATCGCCGAGTTCGGCTGGGCGCTGGTGATCGGGGCGGCCGCCGCGCCGCTCGGTGTGGGGATCCACCGGCTCGCGCTGCTGCTGCGCTCCCGCGTCGAGCGGCGGATGCTTCTGATCATGCCCGTTGTCGGCCTCGCCGTCGCCGGGCTGGCCATCGCCTACGCCGAGGGCAGCGGGAAGGCCACGTCCGACGTCCTGTTCTCCGGCCAGAACGAGCTCGGCCCGTTCATCCTGCACAGCGCGGCGTACACCGTGGGCGCGCTGCTGCTGCTCCTCGTGTGCAAGGGGCTCGCCTACGCCGCGTCACTGAGCAGCTTTCGAGGCGGCCCCATCTTCCCCTCGATGTTCATCGGCGCGGCGGGCGGCGTGGCGATGTCGCACCTGCCGGGCCTGCCGCTGGTGCCGGCCGTGGCCATGGGCATCGGCGCGATGATGACGGTGATGCTCAGGCTCCCGATGACCTCGGTGCTGCTGCCCGTCCTCCTGCTCTCCACCGATGGCCTGGCCGTGACGCCGCTGGTCATCGTCGCCGTGGTCGTGGCGTATCTGCTCTCGTCCAGGCTCGCGCCCGCCCCGGCGCCGGCCGCACAGGGGGCGCCGGGCGGCGGGGACGACCAAGCGCCGGGACGGGCCCCGCAGGCAGAGCCGGCCGTCCGGTCCGGGGGCGTGGCTGACCGGCCTTCCCGGCGCCGGCCGTCAGTTCCCGCCAGTTCACCCGAAGTTCACCCGCGCAGTGCGATGCGTCCGGCCCGACCGGTCCCGATGATCGACGCTGTGCCTAATGTGCTGTATCTGGTATGGGATGACGCCGGCATCGCCACCTGGAACGCGTTCGGCGGGCTCATCGACACCCCGTGCCTGAAATGGCTCGCCGCGCGGGGACTGCGGTTCTCACAATGGCACACGCCTGGGACTTCCACGGCAACCCGAGACTGCTTGCTGACCGGCCGCGACGGGCCACCGCGCCCGGCGTCCCCGGTCGCGGCCGGCGACCCGGGCGTGACCCGCCCGGCCCGTCCGAGCACGATCAGGCCGCCGGGCTCCGCCACCCTGGCCGAGATCATGCGCCGCGGCGGATACCGCACGTACTGCGTGGGACGGTGGGATCTCGGCCCGGCAGAGGCGGGCGCGATCACTGGCTCGCGCAGGGCCTGGCCGCTCGGCCGCGGCTTCGACCGCTTCTACGGGTTCCTGGGCCGCCGGGCCAGTCACTGGTATCCCGATCTGGTCTTCGACAACCGGAACGTGGATCCGCCGTACTCACCGGCCGAGGGCTACCACCTGACCGCCGACCTCGCCGACATGGCCGTGGAGTTCATCCGTGACGGACGGCAGGCCGCCCCGGGCCAGCCGTGGCTGTGTTATCTGGCCCTGGGCGGCAGCGACGCCCTGGCACCGCCGCGAGAGTGGGCCGAGGCCTACCGTGGCAGGTTCGAGATGGGTTACGACCGCTACCGGGAGGCCGCGCTCGCCAGCATGAAGCGGCTCGGGGTGGTTCCCGAAGGCACCACGCTGGCCTCGGCCGACGGGCACCCCTCGCGCGGCGGGCTGCCCGACGGCGACCTGGCTGCGGCCCGGCCATGGCACTCGCTGAGCGAGCAGGAGAAGCGGCTCAGCAGCCGCAGCGCCGAGTCCTGCGCCGCCCTCTGGTCCTACACCGACCACCAGATCGGGCGGCTGCTCGTCTTCCTCGAGGAGTCCGGCCAGCTGGACGACACGATCGTCGTGGCGTGCTCGGCTGGCGCGGCGCCGTGCGGCGGGCCCG
>JASHQP010000525.1 GCA_030039095.1 Streptosporangiaceae bacterium | reverse complement strand
GGCCGCCCGCCAGGACGAACTGGAGACGGAACGAGACGCGCGGGTGCTGGTCGACGAGGCCGCCGACGTCACGCTGCCGTGGGACCGCCGGGCGGCCGGTGCCCGGCACCCGGTCACGACGGTCGCCGAGCGGCTCTCCGACGTGTTCGTCGCGATGGGCTACGAGGTCGCCGAGGGACCCGAGGTCGAGGACGAGTGGTACAACTTCGACGCGCTGAACTTCCCGCCCGACCACCCGGCGCGTGAGCAGTACGACACGATGTTCGTGGCCGGGCCCGAGGGCGCGGCCACGTCGGGCGTGGTGATGCGCACCCATACGTCCCCGGTACAGATCAGGGCCATGCTGAGCAGGCCGCTGCCGCTGTACGTGGTCAGCCCCGGCAAGTGCTACCGCACCGACACGCTCGACGCCACGCACAGCCCGGTGTTCCACCAGATCGAGCTGCTGGCCGTGGACGAGGGCCTGACCATGGCCGACCTGCGCGGCGCGATCACCGCGTTCGTCGACGCGATGTTCGGCGAGGGGCTGCGGACCCGGCTGCGGCCGGACTTCTTCCCGTTCACCGAGCCGTCGGCCGACGTGTCGATGGAATGCCACGTGTGCCGCGGAGCGTCGACCAAGCCCGGAGCGGACCCGTGCCGGGTCTGCCGGTCGCAGGGCTGGATCGAGATCGCGGGCGCGGGCATGGTCAACCCGCGGGTGCTGGCGGCGTGCGGCATCGACCCGGACCGCTACAGCGGGTTCGCGTTCGGGCTGGGGATCGAGCGCACGCTGATGATCCGGCACGGGGTGACCGACATCAGGGACACCGTCGAGGGCGACGTGCGGTTCAGCCGGGCGTTCGGAATGGAGGCGTGATGCGGGTCCCGCTGTCGTGGCTGCTCACCTACGCGGCCGTCGATCCCGCCGTCGATCCGGCCGAAGTCGCGCGCCGGCTGACCGCCGCTGGCCTGGAGGTGGAGTCGGTCGAGCCGGTCGGGCAGGAGATCTCCGGCGTGATCGTCGGCCAGGTGGCCGACATCGAGGAGCTCACCGAGTTCAAGAAGCCGATCCGGTACTGCCGGGTGAACACCGGCTCCGGCGAGCAGCACGTGATCTGCGGCGCGGTGAACTTCGCGGTGGGCGACAAGGTGCCGCTGGCCATGCCCGGCGCGATGCTGCCCGGCGGCTTCGAGATCGCCGCGCGCAAGGCCTACGGCCGGATGTCCGAGGGGATGATCTGCTCGGCGGCCGAGCTGGCCATCGGTGACGACCACTCGGGCATCCTGGTCCTTCCGCCGGACGCTCCCCTGGGCGCCGACTTCGTGGAGTACGCCGGGCTGCGCGATCACGTGTTCGACGTCAACGTGACCCCGGACAAGGGGTTCGCGCTGTCGATCCGCGGCATGGCGCGGGAGCTGGCGATCGCGTTCGCGGTGGAGTACACCGACCCCGCCGACGCCGGGCTGCCCGCGGATGTGGATGAGGTATCCGGCCAGGTGTACCCGGCGAGCATCGCGGACCCGACCGCGTGCGACCGGTTCGTGCTGCGCGAGGTGCACGGCATCGACCCGGGGCGCCCGGTCCCGCTGCAGATGCGGGTCCGGCTGGCCCGCGCCGGGGTGCGCACGGTGTCGCTGGCCGTCGACATCACCAACTACCTGCTGCTCGAGCTCGGCCAGCCGCTGCACGCGTTCGACGCCGGCCGTCTGCAGGGGCCGATCGTGGTCCGCCGGGCCCGGCCGGGTGAGCGGCTGGAGACCCTCGATCACGTCACCCGTGAGCTCAGCCCGGACGACATCCTGATCACCGACGAGTCCGGGCCGATCTCGATGGCCGGCACGATGGGGGGACTGGCCACCGAGATCACCGAGCAGTCCCGGAACGTCGTGATCGAGGCGGCGCACTTCGACGCGGCGGGCACCGCGCGGATGAGCCGCAGGCACCGGCTGTTCTCCGACGCCTCGGCCCGGTTCGAGCGGGGCGTGGACCGGGAGCTGCCGCTGCGCGCGTCGGCCAAGGCGGCGTCGCTGCTGGCGGCGCTGGCAGGCGGGACCGTGGTCCCGGGCTGCACGCACGCGCAGGCCGAGGTGGCTGCGGTGTCGGTGACGATGGCCCCGGACCACCCGGACAAGGTCGCCGGGATGGACTACGGCGCGGCGACCGTGCTGCGCCGGCTGCGCCAGGTTGGCTGCGAGATTCACGGCGAAGCCGTCCCGGGCGAGCCGCTGATCGTCTGGCCGCCATCGTGGCGGCCCGACCTCACCGACCCCAACGACCTGGCCGAAGAGGTCATCAGGCTCGAGGGGTACGAGAACATCCCGGTGCGGATGCCGCGGGCGGCCGCCGGGCGCGGTCTCACCCCGCAGCAGCGGCTGCGCCGCACGATCGGCCGCGCCCTGGCCGGGGCCGGCTACGTGGAGGTGATCAGCAGCCCGTTCGGGTCCGTGGCGGACGCCGACCGGCTGCAGCTGCCCGCCGGCGATCCCCGCCGCCAGGCGCCGCGGCTCGTCAACCCGATCCGGGACGAGGAGCCGCTGCTGCGCGCCTCGCTGCTCCCTGGCCTGCTTCGGGTGCTGAACCGCAACGTCGGACGCGGCTTCGCCGACGTCGCGCTGTTCGAGACCGGCCTGGTGTTCCTGCGGCAGCCCGGCGAGCTGCCGGTCGCGCCGGTGCCGCCGGTCG
>JASHQP010000524.1 GCA_030039095.1 Streptosporangiaceae bacterium | reverse complement strand
GACACGCGGACCTGGACCTCGGGCGGCGGCAACACGTTCCCCGGCGCCGACGTGCCGTTCGGCATGGTCCAGTGGAGCCCGGACACCTCGCCCGACCGGAACGCCGGCGGCGGCTACAACTACGGCGACACGAGCCTGATGGGTTACAGCCTGGACCACCTGTCCGGGCCCGGCTGCGGCGCCGGCGGAGACGTGCCGATCCTGCCGATGACCGGCGCGCTGCCCAGCGGGAACCCGAACAACGACCTGACCTCGTTCACGAACACCGGGGAGATCGCGCAGGCCGGGTACTACTCGGCGGACAGCAACATGCCCGACACGATCACGTCGGAGTTCACCGCGACCCCGCACAGCTCCATGGGCCGGTTCACGTTCCCGAAGACCACCTCCGCCGACTTCCTGATCAAGCTGCAGGACAGCCAGACCACCGACTTCGCCGACACCGCGCAGATCGTGGGCGACAACGAGGTCACGGGCTCCGACACCACCGGCCAGTTCTGCGGCGAGCCCAACAACGGCGGGCAGAACCAGGAGTACACGGTGAACTTCAGCATCGTGTTCAGCCAGCCGTTCACCGCCTCGCAGGTGATCACCGAGTCCGGCCAGACGGACCCGGCCGCGGTGTTCCTTACGTTCGACACCACGTCCGACCCGGTGATCGACGCCAAGGTCGGCATCTCGTACGTGAGCGCCGCCAACGCCCAGCTCGACTGGCAGACCGACAACCCGGGCTGGAACTTCGACAAGGTCAGGGCCGCCGCGCAGTCCGGCTGGAACAACCTGCTCGGCAGGATCAGGGTCTCCGGCGGCAGCTACTCGCAGACCCAGGAGTTCTACAGCCTGCTGTACAAGGACTTCCTGCAGCCCAACATCACCAGCGATGTCAACGGCCAGTTCATGGGGTCGGACATGCAGGTGCACACACTCGCCAGCGGCCAGCGCAACCAGTACGGCATCTACTCCGGCTGGGACATCTACCACTCACTGGCGCAGTTGCAGGCAATGCTCGACCCGCAGGTCGCGTCCGACCAGGCGCAGTCCCTGCTCAACTACTACGCGGAGAACGGGATCCTGCAGCAGTGGGGTTACCTGAACCTGGACAACTACGTGATGGTCGGCGACCCGTCCGACGCGATCATCTCCGACTACTACGCGTTCGGCGCCAAGGACTTCGACACCAGCGAGGCCCTGACCGACATGCTGAAGCAGGCCACCACCGTCAACGACGTGCGGCCCGGCGAGGCCCTGGAGCAGCAGTACGGCTACCTGCCCGCCGACGGCACCTACGGGTGCTGCAATCCCCACGGGACCGTGGCCAGCCTGATGGAATACGACACCGCCGACCTGGCCCTGTCCCAGTTCGCGTCGTCGCTGGGCGACAAGAAGGACGCGCAGATGCTCGAGGAGCGCGCCAACAACTGGGAGAACCAGTTCGACCCGGGCAACGACCTGCTCAACCCCCGCTACGAGAACGGCGACTACGTCCCGGGCATCACGTCGGCCATGGACGACAGCAGCGAGCTGTACTACGTGGAGGGCGATCCCTACGAGTATCTGTGGGACGTGCCCAACGACTACTCGGCGCTGTTCTCGCTGCTGGGCGGCGACTCCAAGGTGGTGCCGGAGCTTGCGCAGTACATGTCACAGCCCAACGGCTACGGCATGTACGGCCAGATCAGCAACGAGTTCGACCTCGGCGAGCAGAACGCCGCCGACTACGCCGGCGACCCGGCGGCCAGCCAGAAAGCGATCAACACGATCGAGAACACCGTGTACCTGCCCGGGCCCGACGGCCTGGACAACAACGACGACCTCGGTGCGGAAAGCTCCCAGTTCATCTGGGAGATGCTGGGCATGTACCCGGAGAACCCGGGCAGCGACACGGTGCTGCTGAACGGGCCGGGCTTCCCGCGCGAGTCGATCACCCTTCCGTCCGGCCGGACAATCACGATCAACGCCCCGGGCGCCTCCCCCACCGAGTACTACGTCCAGTCGCTGTCCATCGACGGCCAGCCCGACAGCCACCTGTCGATCCCGTTCTCGACCCTGGCCAAGGGGGCCACGATGGACTGGGCCATGGGCACCAAGGCGAGCTCGTGGGGCAGCGCTCCGCAGGACGCACCGGCGTCCTACACCGCGGGCCTGCGGCCAGTCGTGGGATACACCTCGAGTCAGCAGGTCAACGTGGCCCCGGGCGCGTCGGCCACATTCAAGATCAGCGCGCAGAACGCGACCGGCCACCCGCAGACCGTTCACGTTGGTGCGACGGCCCCCTCCGGGCTGACCGTCACGCCGAGCAGCGGGACGATCGACGTACCGCCGGACGGCAGCGGCTCGGTAACGCTGACGGTGCAGGCCAGCTCGTCGGCGGCGCAGACGTTCTACACCATCCCCATCACGATGAACGACGACGGGACGACGCTGCCAGCGCTCACCGAGACGGTGCTGGTGGCGCAGCCCGGCAGCCTGCTCACCGCGTTCGACAACGCGGGCATCTCCAACGACTCCGGCGTGACAGCCGGGAACTTCGACGGCGACGGGAACAGCTACTCCGCGCAGGCGCTGGCCACGGCCGGGCTGACCGCCGGTCAGCAGGTCACGGTCGACGGCACGACGTTCACCTGGCCGCTGCCCTCGCCCGGCTACCCGGACAACGCGATCGCCGACGGCCAGCCGGTCACGGTGGACGCCCCGGCGGGCAGCCAGTCACTCGGGTTCCTCGGCTCGGCCACCAACGGCCCGAGCCAGGGCGTCGCGACGCTGCACTACTCGGACGGCAGCACGGCCCAGTACTGGCTGGGCCTGAGCGACTGGACGCTCAACGCGGGCACGTCCACGCCGTCCTACGGCAACACGGTGGCCGCCAGCATGACGTACCGCAACTGCGCGGGCTGCTCGCCCACGCAGCAGACGGTCGGCACCGACGTGTTCTACACGGCGCTGCCTGTCAACCCGGACAAGACGCTGACCAGCGTGACCCTGCCGTCCGGGGCCACCCAGGGCACGCTGCACATCTTCGCGATCGCCGCGTCGTCCCAGGCGCCGAGCCCGCCGGTGGCCGCGTCGGTCAGCCCGGCGAGCGCGGCGGCCGGCCAGCAGGTGACGATCACCGGCTCCGGCTTCGGCGCCACGCAGGGATCGGGATACGTCGAGCTCTCTGACAACGGCACCACCTGGGGATCGTCGGGCGGTGCCGGCACGGTGCAGGTCGACAGCTGGAGCGATACATCGATCACGTTCACCGTGCCCAGCGCGAGCGGGACCGGCGGCGAGAACCACGTGTGGGCGGGAACTGACGCCGGGGTGATGGTCGTGAACGGCTCCGGCGACGCCTCCGGCACACCCGTCCTCGAGATAACCCCGACGGACAACCCGGCCGACTACTACGACAACATCGGCATCTCGCCGGACGACGACCAGACGTGCGCCGACTACGACGGCGACGGCTACAGCTACTCGGCCACCGCGCTGGCCGGAGCGGGCCTGACCCCGGGTGGCACGGTGACCGCCGATGGCCTGAGCTTCACCTGGCCAGACGTGGCCGCCTGCTCGCCGGACAACATCCTCACCTTCGGGCAGACGATGCTGGTGAACGCCGTGGCGGGCGCCACCACGCTCGGGCTGCTCGGCTCGTCGAGCGAAGGGTCGTCCGAGGGCACGATCACCATCAACTACACCGACGGCACGTCCACGACCGAGACCGTGTCGTTCAACGACTGGGCCGCGGGGCCGGGCGACGGCGATACCGCGGCCGCCACCATGTCCTACCGCAACTCGACCAGCGGCTCGTCCCAGTCCATCACCATGTACGTCTACGCGACCACGGTCCCTGTGGACTCGTCGAAGACCGTGGCGTCGATCACCTTCCCCGACATCAGCAACCAGGCCACCCAGAGTTCCGCGGCGATGCACGTCTTCGCGGTGAGCCTCGGCTCCTGAACTGACCGAACCGCATCAGGCAAAGAGGGAACCGCCGGACCCGCCCAGCCGTCGAAGAAGCAGTCACGCCTCGTGACAACGCTGTCTTGTAGTCTGCATGGCGAGGGCGGGCCCGGTGGGGCCTGGCTCTTCCGGAACGGGGGCCCGGGAATGGCCGCTGAGGATTCGGCCGCGCCGCGCCGCGGCAACAGGCCGGTGCCGGGCACCCGCACCCGGCCGACCATGGGCGACGTGGCCGCCCACGCCGGTGTGGCGCTGAAGACCGTCTCGCGGGTGGTGAACGGGGAGCCCGGGGTGACACCGGCGATGACCGAGCGGGTCCGCGCCGCCATCGACCAGCTGGGCTTCCGGCGCAACGACGGCGCCCGCGTCCTGCGCAAGGGGCAGACCGCCTCGATCGGCCTGATCACGGAGGACATCGCGGACCCGTTCTACTCGGTGCTTTCCCGCGCGGTGGAGGACGTGGCCCGCTCCCGGGGACACCTGCTGCTCACGGGGTCGAGCGACGAGGACCCTGTGCGGGAGCGCGAGCTGGCGCTGGCGTTCTGTGCCCGCCGGGT
Organism: Streptosporangiaceae bacterium; assembly: GCA_030039095.1. The sequence continues at coordinate 9,935 of JASHQP010000524.1, read as the reverse complement.
CGACGGGCTGATCGTGATCCCGGCGTCAGACGATCACACCTATCTGCTGCCGGAGATCTCGGCGGGCCTGGCCACGGTCTTCGTCGACCGGCCCGCTGGCCTGATCGAGGCCGACGCGGTGCTCAGCAGCAACGTCGAGGGCGCCAGGGAGGGCGTGACCCACCTGATCCGCCACGGGCACCGGCGGATCGCGTACATCGGCGACGCTCCGCGCATCTACACGTCGATGCTCCGCCACCGCGGATACCGCGAGGCCATGGCGCAGGCCGGGCTGCGGGTGGACGACACGTGGGTCGTCATGTCCTCCCCGAGCCAGGACAGCATCCGGGCGGCGCTGCACCACGTGCTCGCGGGGCCGGCCCCGGTCTCTGCGCTGTTCTTCGGCAACAACCGTATTTCGGTTGCGGCCGTGCGGGAACTAAGGGTGCTGGCCGGGACGCACGAACTCGGCAGCGGGCCGGCGTTCGTCGGCTTCGACGACTTCGAGCTCGCGGACATGCTGAGCCCGGGCGTTACCGTGGTGGCGCAGGACGTCGCCCGGCTCGGGCGGGTCGCGGCACAGCTGCTCTTCCGGCGGCTGGCCGGGGACCGGGGACCAGCGGAACGCGCCGAGATCGCCACGCAGCTCATCGAGCGCGGCTCCGGGGAGATTCCGCCCGGCTAGCCGCTACTTGCGGCGTCTGCCCCATATCTTCAGGATCGCCACGCTGACCAGCGCCAGGCCAACGGCGGCGGCCGCGAGGCGCACCTCGGGACGCGCAGCCTCCTGCAGCACGCGCTCGCGGAGCTTGCGCACGTTATTGGCCGGGCTGACCCGTTCTGCGAGCGTGTCGATGGTCTGGGCCAGGTTCTCCCTGGTGCGCTCGATCTGCGCGACGATCGCGTCCGGATCGGTCCCGTTCACGGCTCCGCGCGCGGCCACCGTGCCGTGCACTTCGACAGCGCTGCCCGGATCGGCCATCGCTAGTGTCCTTCCTGTGCCGCGCCCCCCAAGGCGATTCCCGCGTTCCCGCTAGTCTCCCAGGCTGCCCCCGGAGACCCGCGGCCGGCCCGCCGTGCGGGCGCGTCGCCGGGGGATCACCGCATCGGGGACTGTGCCCCCATGGACCGGTCCCGCTGCGCCGCGATCGCGAACAGCAGCGCGTCGACGAGCGCCAGGAACTTCTCCGCGTGATCCTTGGTGACCCGGGCCGGATCGGCGCCGACGGAGTTGCGCAGGGAAACCACGCCGTCGACGGCGCGCACGATCGACTCGGGCACGAGCGCCTGATCCCGCGCGAAGCGGGCGATGGCCGTCGGGTCGCCGCTGCCGACGGGCACCAGCTTGCCGGTGGAACCCAGGAGATCGCGGAGGGCTGCCTCCACCGCTCCGTAGGCCTGGGCGACCGCGGCGGCAGGGTCGTCCTCGGTCGCCGCGGCGAACCTGAGCAGCACCGGGAGCGACGCCGGGGCACCGGCGGACACCGTGGCCGTCAGCTCGGCCTTGACCTGGCCGACGGTGCGGTCGAACTCCGCGTCGGACTGCCCGGATCGCAGCCGCCGCAGCCCGGAAGCCAGCTGCATGAGAATGTCCACGAGCGGACGGCGGAGAAAGACCACGATCACCACGATCGCGAGCGGCCACGCAAGCGCGCTGACAAAGTCAACGACGAATTGCATCCCGGACATATGAGTACGGTAGCGGAATGGCGGTAAAAGCGGTGATCTTCGACTGGGGCGGAACGCTGACCCCGTGGCACTCGGTCGATCACGGGGCGGTGTGGCGGGATGTCTGTGCGCTGCACTTCGCCGAAGAACTGGCGGAACGCAACGCGGCGGCGATCCGGGCCGCCGAATGGGAACTCTGGCGGGTGGCCGAACGTGATCACCGCAGCGCCACGATGGACCATGTGTTCGAGCGCGCCGGGGTGACACCCACCGCCGCGTTCCTGGCCAGCTACGCGCTCGCGTGGGAGCCGCACACGTTCACCGACCCGGACGTGCCAGCGCTGTTCGCGCGGCTGCGCGCGGCCGGGATCAAGATCGGCGTGCTGTCGAACACGATGTGGCCGCGGACGATGCACGAGCAGGTGTTCGTCAGGGACGGCGTGCTCGACCTGATCGACGGCGCCATCTACAGCAGCGAGATCGAGTGGACCAAGCCGCACCCGGAGGCGTTCCGTGCGGCGATGGCCGCGGTGGGGGTGACCGACCCGGCGGCGTGCGTGTTCGTCGGCGACCGGCCCTACGACGACGTGTACGGCGCGAAGCGGGCCGGGATGCGCGCCGTGCTGGTGCCGAACAGTGACGTGCCCGGGTGCGCGGATGCCGAGCCGGACGCGGTCATCGGCAGACTGGCCGACCTGTCACCGCTGATCGAGGCGTGGCGGCGCGGCTGACCCGGACGGTCACCCGAAGAAGGCCACCCGGAGCACGAGCACGAGCGCGACCAGGGCGATGGACAGCAGCGCCTTGACGGCCAGGCCCCGCTCATATTCGACGGCGGCCTCGATCTCGTCGGTGAACGACGGCGCGGACGGCGGCGCGCCGGGATACGCCGCCCCGGCTGCGGGCGGCGCGCCGGGATACGCCACCCGCCGGCGCCGGTGACCATGACCCGGACACTGCGCAGCGGGAGGTTCGGGACGTTAGCGTGCGGCATGCGGCACCTCCGTGTGGGCACGGCTGTCACTGGCCAACTCGGTTGGTTCACTGTCCGGCGAGGCTTCCGCCATTCCCGGGGCCGGGCCCGCGGGCTGGCCCCCGGTGGTGGCCTCCCGTATCACCTCGAACGCCTCGGCGTACCGGCCGTCGCCAAAGCGCGACCAGTAGCGCGCCGTCGATTCGATCAGGTCGGGTTCCAGGTATCTGCGGATCTCCACCTGCGAGGCAAAGGCGTTGATGGCCTGAAGCTTGCCCTCGATCTGGTCGTCGATGGTCACGAAGCGGGTCGGCCGGAAGTCGACGGTGGCCGACGGAGACTGGAAGCAGTACACGCGGCTGACTCCCCGGACCGCCACCATCGCCGCCCGGTGGGTGTTGCGGTGATCCTGGTGCACGTCGTGCGGGGAGTGGGTGTAGATCACCGTCGGCCGCACCGACTCGACCACCCGGCTGATCGCGCCGATCGTCGGGTCGCCCTCGCTGATCCGCGTGTCCTTCAGGTCGTCGAGGAACAGCACAGCGCCCAGGGCCCGCGCCGCCTCGTCCGACTCCCCCGCGCGGGTGTTCTGGCTGCCGCCCCGGGCGCCGCGGCTGAGCGTCAGGATCGACACCTCGTGGCCCATGCTGCGGTGCACCAGCAGCGCACCGGCCGCGCCGATCTCGACGTCGTCGGGATGGGCGCCGATCGCGAGCACGGCCTGCCGCGAGGCGAGCCGTGCGGCCCGGCTCTTCGCGACGACCGCACCGATCGTGGCCAGCAGCATGTCGCTGGGCATCGACTTCTGCAGGAACTCGTCGGCGTGATCACGCAGGGCCGACACCGCGTAGTCGAGCGTCGCGTGACCGGTGATCACGATGACCGGGAGGCTGGGCGCGGCCCGGCGCAGCGCCTGCAGCAACTCCAGGCCGCTCATCCCGGGCATCTCCACGTCGGTCAGGACGAGGTCCCAGCGTTCCGTGCTGGCCTGCTGCAACGCTCTGCCCGGATCGGTCGTGCAGACGACGTCGAAGCCGCCACCATCACCGAGAAGATTGGACAGGAAACGCCCGGTCACCGGGTCGTCGTCGACAACGAGGATCCGTCCGGGCATGTCATGATCGCTGGCGTGCACTTCCTGGCGCCCCCGTGCCTGTACGCAGTGACCGTTGCTTTGTCGCAATGCGCTACGTAGTGACTACATTACGTGATTTAGCTCGCCGTGGCTACCCCGGGTCGGCGAACAGCGCCCGGCGAAGCGCGGCCGCTGCCTGCTCCGGCCTGCCCGCGTCCAGCGCGGCGAGCGCCTCGTCCCCAGCCGAGTTGGAGGCCGCAGCCGCCGCGCTGGAGCTCTGAGCCTCGAGCACGCTCAGCCGGGTGAGCGGCGCCAGCACGCCGGGCTCGTAGGCGCTGATCGCTCGCAGGGCCGCGGCCTCACGCGCGGCTGTCGTGTCCGCGGCGGCCTGGAGTGGCCGGAACGCCGACTGCAGGGCCGCCTGCCGTCTCGACGCCAGCTGCAGGCCGGCGAGCTCCTATGCGGTCTCGGGGGTGACAGTAGCCGCGGCGCGGGTGAACAGCGGCTGCTGCGACCTGATCCCGGCCAGGACTGCGGGTGACGGCGCGAGCAGGTACTCGTTCATTGCCTCCCGCTCGTGCCAGAAGACGCCAATGAGCGCCGTCGCGGCCACGGCGTCGCCCGCTTCGTCCTGGGCATCGTGCCCTTGCGATACAGCGGCGTCGTAGCGCCACACCGCGATCAGGACGGCGACGGCGATCACGGCAACCGCTGCGGCGCTCAGCAGGGCGACGCGGCGCACCGATCTGGCCAGCAAGTCATTCGGCATCCAGCTGTGCATACCCGCCGATAACATATATGTATCTAGCAGATACGTTCAGTAGTCATCCGCGCCAAGCTAGACCCACAAGGCGAGACCAACAAGTAAATTGACTAACAAGAAATTTGCCTATAGCGTCCCCCCATGACCGACGGCGACTGGGGCGAGCTTTCCACCCCCGCCCTGATGCGATCCGCCCGCGGCGCGTACGCGCAGTCGATCCGGGCCCAGCTGCACGCGGCCGGGATCACCGACCTGCCGAGGAACGGCGCGTTCATTCTCGCCGGGATCGACACCTCGGGCGGGCCGAGGCAGGACCTGCCATCCGAGCTGGAGGTCACCAAGCAGGCCGTGAGCCAGGTAATCGACCTTCTGGTCAACAGGGGCTATCTGGAGCGCGATCCTGATCCCGACGACCGCCGCCGGGTCCGCCTGTCGCTGACGGAACGCGGCGAGGACGTCGTGGCCGCGGTGCTGCGCGGGGTCGAGGCGGTCGACCGCCGGCTCGAGGCTGCCGTCTCAGCGGAAAAGGTCGAAACCCTGCGGTCGGCGCTCAGCGCGCTGGCCGGGATCAAGCAGGCCGACATCGCGACCGGAGCAGGCCTGGCCAGGCCAGCCGGCCGGCTGCGCCGCTTCTATCCCATCTTCCCGGTGAGCGACCTGCGGGCGGCACTGGCACACTACGGGACGCTCGGCTTCAGGACGTTCGCCTACGAGGAAGGCGCCGACTACGGCTTCGCGAACCGGGACGGGGCCGGCCTGCACCTGGAGGTTCACGCCGAGCACGCAGGGCACGCAGGGCACGCAGGGCACGCCGGGCACGCAGGGCACGCAGGGCACGCCGGGCACGCCCGGCACCGGCCAGCCTCCGCCTACCTCAGCGTGCGCGACGCCGCCGCGCTCTCCGAGGAGTGGAACAGACCCGGGATCGCCGGCCACACCCACCCCGCCGAGCCGCGCCCGTGGGGGATGCTCGAGGGCTCGCACACCGACCCGGACGGCAACGTGATCCGTTTCGGCTCCCCGATCAAGGAGTCAGCCGTCTTCCTGAGCTGAGCGGCGTCGCCTACCCGGCGGGCTGGGGGTCCTGATGCGCGGCTTCGCTGTAGAACGAGCGCACCTCGATCGCGTGGTACCGGGCGAACGGATGCGTGGCGGCGAGCGCGATCGCCTGGCCCCGGTCGGCGCAGCGGACGACGTCGACGCCGTCGATGAACTGCTCGATGTCGAGGAACGGCCCGTCGATGAGCTGCATCTGCCCGTCACGGAAGCGGATCGTCGTGCCGGTCTCCGGGCCGCCCAGCGCACCGCCGAGGACGTAGGCTCCGCGGGCGTCGACGTCCTGCCGCCAGGCCTCGGTTTCCCGCAGCACCGCCGGCTCGTCCAGCGGCACCGCGGGCGTGCCACCCGCCCACGCGATCAGCAGGTACGGAATGCCCGCCGAGTCGTCGTGATCCCCGAAGGCTTCCACCCCCGGCCCCAGCCGTGGCCCCTCCCGGAACGGCCGGATCTCGAACGGAAGGAACTGAGCCACCGGGCTCATGGCTTCTACCTCGATCGCCTCGTCCAGGCCGGAGACCTCGAAGAGGTCGATGCCCGCCACGTGCTCCTTGGTCTCCAGGAACGGACCGTCGGTGACCAGGGTCTCGCCGTCGCGCACCCGCACCGCGGCGGCCGTGTGCGGGAGGTCGAGTTCCCGGCCGAGCCGCCACAGCTGGCGACGATCCATCTCCTCGAGGTAGGCGGGGAAGCCGCGGTTCATGACCGCCACGGCCTCTTTGGGCATTGCGCCCTCGGTGCCGATGAACGCCAGGTACTTCATCTCAGCCTCGCTTCACTTCGGATTCGCCGGTTGCATCGCAACGACGAACGGGAGCCGCGAAAAAGGACACCCGCAAGCAGACACCCCGGACCCTGGCGCTGGTTCGGGGTGTGGCCGATGACGCGCGACATCACAAAAGTGCGGGTGGGGGGACTCGAACCCCCACGGTGTTGCCACCAACAGGACCTAAACCTGCCGCGTATTCCAATTCCGCCACACCCGCACGAGCGTAACTATCCCGCATAGCTCCCGGCGGGGCCAGCGCACTCGTGGCCAGCCCAGGCGTTCGCTCAGACGCCCAGCTCCTTACGGAGGCGGGCGACGTGGCCGGTTGCCTTGACTCCGTAATAGGCCTTTTCGACCTTGCCGTCCTCGCCGATCACGAACGTCGACCTGATCACGCCGACCGTGCTCTTCCCGTACATCATCTTCTGGCCGAACGCGCCGTAAGCCTCGAGCACATCGCGGCCCGGGTCCGAGAGCAGCGAGAACGTAAGACTCTCCTTGTCCCGGAACTTCGCCAGTTTCGCCGGTGAGTCGGGGGAAATGCCGAGCACGGTGTATCCGGCGCCGGACAGATCGCTTCTGCTGTCGCGGAAGTCGCAGGCCTGCTTCGTGCAGCCGGGCGTCATCGCGGCCGGGTAGAAGTAGATGATCACCTTCTGCCCGCGCAGCTTGGAGAGGCTCACCTCGTTGCCATCGGCGTCCGGCAGGGTGAAGTCGGGCGCCGGGTCACCTGGCGCCAGCCGTTCGTCGGTCATGACTCCTGCTCCTTCAGCTGGCGGCGGCCCGGCCGCGGCAGGCCGTACCGGTCGCACCAACGTTACCGGGCGCGGGACGCGCACCGGCCAACCTCGCTGGATGCGCGGTTCGCACCATACAACCTGAACACATCCTCAGGCGGTTGTGCGCGGAGCGGGGCTTGGCGATGGTGTGCGTGCAGCCGCGGTAACCGGTTGACGGCATCCTCTTACGCTGGTGTCCCGCAGATCATCGGAGGGGTCGCTGGCCGGCCTGTGGCGTCATCGGCGTAAATGCGGGCGCACCAAAAAGGGCGTCTGCATCGAGCCGAAACTCGCTTGCTGACCAGAATCCGCGAAGCCGGCTCATTAAAAACCAGCATATCAGGCATTCCGGGCATCCTGTCGCGCGGCCCGGCAGGGCGCAGTAGGGTCGCCGGCCCGTTGCTGATGCTAGAGCGACAGCTACGGGCCGGCGACACTATGGCATCTGCGAGACACTCTCTAGTCCAGCACAGCCGCGATGATCGGGGCGAGCGCCCGCAGCGCCCGGCCCCGGTGGCTGATCGCGTCCTTGGCCGCCGGGTCCATCTCGGCCGTGGTCAGTTCCGACCCGTCCGGGACGAAGATCGGGTCGTAGCCGAACCCGTTGCTCCCCCGCGGCTCGCGGATCAGCCTGCCGTCCACGGTGCCCTCGCTGACGTGCTCCTTGCCCGACGGCAGGACCAGGGCGGCCGAGCAGACGAACTGCGCGCCCCGGCGCTCGTCGGGCACGTCGGAGACCTGGGCGAGCACCAGCCGCAGGTTGGCCTCGTCGTCGCCGTGCCGTCCGGCCCACCGAGCCGACAGCACGCCCGGCATCCCGTTCAATGCGTCGACGCACAGCCCGGAGTCGTCGGCCACCGCGGCCAGGCCGGTGAACCCCGCGATCGCCCTGGCCTTCAGCAGCGCGTTCTCGTCGAACGTGGCCCCGGTCTCGGCCACCTCCGGTGCGCCGGGGAACTCGCCGAGACCGGCAAGCTCCACCTCGACCCGGCCAGCCTCGAGGATCCGCGCCAGCTCGACCAGCTTGTGCTGGTTCGCCGTCGCCAGGACCAGCCGGGGCCTGCCGGGCTCGCGGCCGGCGTCGCGTTCCGGGCTCATGTCGCGGACAGCGCCTCGTGCTGAAGTCGGGTCAGCTCAGCGCAACCGCTGACCGCGAGGCCGAGAAGCTCGTCGAGCAGGCCACGGCCGAACGGCTCACGCTCAGCGGTCCCCTGGATCTCCACGAAGCTGCCGTCCCCGGTGCAGACCACGTTCATGTCGGTGTCCGCGGCGACGTCCTCCTCGTAGCACAGGTCCAGCCGGGGCTCGCCGGCCACGATCCCGACGCTGACCGCGGCGACGGAGGCCACCAGCGGGTCGCCCTTGGTCCCCCGCCCACCCCCCTTGCCCCCTTCACGGCGCAGCCAGGAGATCGCGTCGGCCAGCGCCACGTAGCCTCCGGTGATCGCGGCTGTGCGGGTGCCACCGTCGGCCTGCAGCACGTCGCAGTCGATCGTGATCGTGTTGTCGCCGAGCGCCTTGGCGTCGATGCAGGCCCGCAGCGACCTGCCCACCAGGCGGGAGATCTCCATCGTGCGGCCGCCGAGCCGCCCCTTGACCGACTCGCGCTCGCCGCGCGTGTTGGTCGCCCGCGGCAGCATCGCGTACTCGGCGGTGACCCAGCCGAGCCCGCTGCCCCGGCGCCAGCGCGGCAGTTCCTCGGCGACGCTGGCCGCGCACAGCACACGGGTGGAGCCGAACTCGACGAGTACGGATCCCTCGGCGTGATCGAGCCAGCCCCTGGTGATCTTTATCTCACGCAGCTGATCGAGGCTGCGCCCGTCTGGTCGCGACATGCCGACCAGGGTATCCGGACGCATCAGTAACCTGACCGGTCGGGCGCGCCCGCCTCGATCCACTGGTAGACCGTGCGCACGCCGTCGGCGAGCGGAACCGCGGGCGTCCAGCCCAGGTCACGCTCGGCGCTCTCGACCGCCAGCGCGCTGCGCTGCAACTCGCCGGGGCGCGCGGGAGCGAACTCCGGGTCGACCTCCCGGCCGGCCGCATTCGCGATCAGGCGAGCCAGGTCCATGACGCTGGTCTCGAGCCCGGTGCCGAAGTTCCAGATCCCCGGCCGGCCCTGGTCCGCAGCGGCGAGGAAGGCGCTGACCACGTCGCCGATGTAGACGTAGTCGCGGGTCTGCGTCCCGTCGCCGTAGATGACCGGCCGCTCCCCGGCGAGCACCCGGGCGCAGAAGATCGGGATCACCCCGGACTCGCCGGCCGGGTCCTGCCGGGGGCCGTACACGTTGGCCAGCCGCAGGATCGTGTGCCCGCACTCGTGCAGCCGGTTGTACAGGCTGACGTACTGCTCGGCGCAGTACTTGGCGATGCCGTACGGCGACTCGGGCAGCGGGAGCACGTCCTCCATCGACGGGATCGGCGCGTCCCTGCCGTACAGGGCTCCCCCGGTCGAGCAGAGCAGCACCCGCGCGTCGACGGCGCGCGCCGCCTCGAGCACGTTCACCGTGCCCACCACGTTGGTCTGCGCGTCGTCCGCCGGGGCCACCACCGAGACGCGGACGTCGATCTGCGCGGCCAGGTGGCAGATCAGCTCGGGCCCGACGCTGCGGACCAGCGCGGCCAGCGCACCCGCGTCGGTGATGCTGAGCTTGTGCAGCGCGGCCTGCTCGTCGAGGCGGGCGAGCCGGCCGCGGGACAGGTCGTCGACCACCGTCACCTCGTCGCCCCGTGCCAGCAGCGCATCGGTGAGGTGTGAGCCGATGAAACCGGCGCCGCCGGTGACGAGTACGCGCATGGTGCAGGAGTGTATGACAGGCCCGAACTCTTGCGGCCCGTTGTCAGTCGAGCACGAAGCCGAGCCCTGGCGCGGC
>JASHQP010000523.1 GCA_030039095.1 Streptosporangiaceae bacterium | reverse complement strand
GTTCACGAAGCTGCTCGAGACGGGCGCGTCCCGTTACGAGTGGACGGCGGCCACCGACGGCTCCGACAGCGCCGCCTCGATGGAGCTGGCGACCGGCGGAATTCCCGTGATGGCGATCGGCGGCTTCCGCGGCACCGACCCGGCGCCCAGCCTCGCGAGGTTCGAGAAACTCGTCGCCGAGCACAAGATCCACTACTACGTCGCGGGCGGTCGCGGCGGCGGTGGGTTCGGCGGTGGCGGGTTCGGTGGCCGCGGAACCGGCGCGGGCAGGGGCTTCGCCGACTTCGGTGACCGCGGCGCGGGCGGACGCGGTGCCGGTGGCTTCGGCGGAGGCGGCGGCAACACCGACGAGGCGCAGATCAGCGCGTGGGTCGAGGCTCACTTCACCGCCACGACGGTGGGCGGCGAAACCGTCTACAACCTCACCGCCACACCCCGGTGATCGCGCGAACTCGGCTTTACGTCCGGGGCGTGGACGGCATTCGTCCAGGCCATCAAGCATGGCGAGTTTGATCTCTGACCGAACCAGCCCGCCTGCGGACTAGCTGGCGCGCTTGTAGGCGCGAACCGCCAGCGGGGCGAACACGATGAAGATGCCCGCCAGCCAGGCGATGCTCTTCCACAGGTCCGCCGCGATCGGGCCGCCGAGCGCCATCGAGCGCATCACGTTGATGACGTAGGTGACCGGCTGGTTGTTGGCGAACGCCTGCAGCCAGCCCGGCATGCTCGGAATCGGCACGAACGCCGAGCTGAGGAACGTCAGCGGGAACAGCCAGACCAGGCCGAACGCCTGCACCGATTCCTCGTCCCCGATCGCCAGCCCGGTGAAGGCGGAAATGCAGCAGATCGCGAGCCCGAACACGGTGGCCAGCACGATCATCGCGATGGCGAGGCCGACGCCGTTCTCGAACCGGAACCCGACCGCGTACCCGACTCCGACCACGATCACGATCGTGATGAACATGCGTATGGTGTCGGCGACCAGCCGGCCGGCCAGCACCGCCGAGCGTGCCATCGGCATCGACTTCAGCCGGTCGATCACGCCCTTCTGCAGTTCCTGCGCCAGCGCGATGGCCGTGCCGAACGTCGCAAACGCCGCGGTCTGCCCGATGATCCCGGGCAGCAGGAAGTTGACGTAGCCGCCCTGGACACCAGGCACCTGGATCGCGCCGCCGAAGACGTAGCGGAACAGCAGCACGAACATGACCGGCTGGATCACCGTGAACATGATGTAGGCCGGGACACGCATCCAGACCAGCAGGTTGCGCCGGGTGATGGTGAGCGTGTCGGTCACCGCCCAGTGGGCCCGGGTGAGCAGGCTCGGCCCGCTCGGCGCGAACGGGGCAGCGGCCCCGGCGGTCGGCGCGGCGGCGGTCATGACGACACCGCCTTTTCCGCGGCGCTGCTGCCAGAACGCCGGCCTCGCCGCTTGCCGCGCTTGCCTCCGCCCGGTTCCTCTTCCTCGGCGGCGTGCCCGGTGAGCGCCAGGAACACGTCGTCGAGCGACGGCCGCCGCAGCGCGAGCCCCTGGGCCTGCACGTCGGCGGCGTCCAGGCTCCGCACCGCCTCGACCAGTGCCTCGGAGCCGCGGCCCCCGACACCCACGTTGATCACTCCGGTCTCCTTGTCCACGTGCGGCTCCCCCTCGCCAACACGGGCTATCGCCTCGGCCGCGTCGCTGACCCTGTTGCGGTCGGGGACGGTGAACTCCAGCACGTCCCCGCCGACACGCCCCTTGAGTTCCTCCGAGGTGCCCGCGGCGATCACCTGGCCGTGATCGATCACGACGATCTCGTCGGCCAGTTCATCCGCCTCGTCCAGGTACTGCGTCGTGAGCAGCAGCGTGGTGCCGGCCGCCACAAGGGAGCGGATGATGTCCCACATGCCCAGCCTCGACCGCGGGTCCAGGCCCGTGGTGGGCTCGTCGAGGAACAGCACCTTCGGCCGGCCGACCAGGCTCGCGGCCAGGTCCAGGCGGCGTTGCATGCCTCCCGAGTAGGTCTTGGCGGGTCGGTTGGCAGCGTCGCTCAGGCCAAACTGCTCGAGAAGTTCGGCGGCGCGGGGACGCGCGTCGCGCCAGCTCAGGTGGTACAGCCGCCCGACGATCTCCAGGTTCTCGCGACCGGTGAGCTCCTCCTGGATGGCTGCCGACTGCCCGGACAGCCCGATCGTGCGGCGCACAGCGGAGGCCTGCCGGACGACGTCATAACCCTCGACCAGGGCCCGGCCGCCGTCCGGGAGCAGCAGCGTGGTCAGGATCCGCACGGCGGTCGTCTTGCCGGCGCCGTTCGGGCCGAGCACGCCGAGCACGGTCCCGCGCGGCACCGACAGGTCGATGCCGCGAAGCGCGCGTACCTCGCCGAACGACTTGGTCAGGCCCTCAACGAGAATCGCCGGACTGGAACCAGGAGCTGACAACTTTCCTCCCCTAACGGGCCGGCGGCCCAGAACACCCCGTCCACCGAACCTACCGGTAACTCGCCAACACGAGCGAATGGATAACAGGCAGACGACCGTGCGCCCGCGAACTCATCGGTGCGGCCGCAGGCGGGGCCAGCATCCGGGCGCGGCCATCGCCGGCTCAGTCGCGACGACTGGATCAGCGCGGCCCTCGCTGCGATCGCGGACGGCGGCCTGGCGGCAGTGGCCGTCGAAACGCTCGCCACCAGCCTGGGCGCGACAAAGGGCAGTTTCTACTGGCACTTCGAGAACCGGGACGCCTTGATCGGCGCCGCGATCGAGCGCTGGGTAAAGGAGACGACCACCGATGTGGCCGAGGAGATCAGCGCCGGCCGTGACGGGCCCGCGAGCCAGTTCCGGCGCCTTGTGGCCGACGTGATCGAACGGGCCGAGCAGGACCGCACAGGCCCGGCGCTGATCGCCAGCGCCACACACCCAGCGGTCGCTCCGGCCCTGCATCGCGTCACCGCCGCCCGGCTCGATGTGATCGCCACGGTGCTCCGCCGCCTCGGATTTCCCCCCGCCGAGGCCCGTCGGCGCGCGCTCCTGGCCTACAGTGCCTATCTCGGGCACGCTCAGCTCGTCCACTCGACCCCCGGCGTCCTGCCCGCCACCTCAGCCGGGCGGCGCGCCTACCTCGACGACGCCATCGTTGCCCTGACCGGCCGCTGACCGGCCCATGACATCTGTCACGGACGGATCAGGACGGAGCGCACAGGCGCAAATGCCGTTGCCGTGTCAGCTTTGAAGGTGCACCGTAGGAACGCGGTGCGCGGCGTGCCGTTCTGGTCGGCCACCGCAGTGCCCGAGGAGGCAACGTGGCTCTCGACATCATCCTTGGCGTCCTCGTTCTCGGCCTGGTGATCTACCGGCAGCTGGTCGCCCGGCCGATCAACGCGCGTGGGCTGCGGCTGATGGTGATCCTGGCGGTCATCGGCGTGATCGAGACCGTCCACTACCTGCAGATGTACCACGGCGGCACCGGGACCTACGCCGCGCTCGCCGGCAGCCTGGTGCTCGCGGCTGTCTTCGGCGTGGTGCGCGCCGGCACGGTGCGCATCTGGAGCCAGGATGGCCAGGTGTGGTCCAAGGGCAACTGGCTGACCGCCGCGCTGTGGATCATCGCAATTGCCGTGCACCTCGGCTACGACGCGCTGGTTGCGCACGGCCACAACCAAGGCGGCGGCGTGGGCACGGCCACGGTCGTCCTGTACCTTGCCGTCAGCCTGGGCGTGCAGCGGCTCGTCTCGCAGTATCGCGCGAGCCGGATGGGCCTCGCCGCATTCGGCTCGCCCCGCTCGGGCCAGTTCAGCTGAGCACCGCTGACGGCTGCGAGACCGGCACCGGGCCTCGCCCGGCGCTCATCCTCGGCGCATGAGTGTCCAGATCCTGCCGGCGACGGGACGGTGGGATGACTTCGCGTCGTTCATGGTGCCGCGCAAGCCGGGCGCGGGCGGATGTGTCTGCGTGGTGTACCGCAATTCCAGCCTTGACATGCCGGGCCGTATCGCGCATATGCGCACGCTGTGCGCCAGTGAACCCGGCCCAGGGCTGCTGGCGTACGTCGATGGCTCGGTGGCCGGCTGGTGCTCGGTCGCGCCGAAGTCCACCTACCGGGCTCTGGTCAACTCCCGGACGATCCCGCACGTCCAGGACGAGGGTGCATGGTCGGTCGTGTGCTTTGTGGTGCGGCCGGGATTCCGGCGCCGCGGCCTGATGCACGAGCTGCTGGAGGGCGCGGTCGGGCATGCGCAGGCGATGGGCGCGGCTGCGGTGGAAGGCTATCCGGTCGACCCTGGCAGCGGGCGCGTCGACCAGACCAGCGGCTACGTCGGTACCGTCGCGCTGTTCGAGGCGCATGGATTCAGCCGGGTCTGCCAGACCTCCGGACGGCGCGGCGGCAAGCCCCGCTGGCTCGTTCGCCGCGAGCTTCCCTGACGTCGCATGGCTGGCCGTTCTAGGCGCGGGTCTGGTGGATGAGCCAGATGTTGGGTTCCCAGTACTCGCCGGTGCCGGCGTCCCTGTCGATGTGCACGGTGGCAAGCCCGGCCGGAAACACGTAGTCGCCGGTCTCCGGGAACGGCATGCCGGTCCAGGACTCCCATTCCCCGACGCTGCCGGTGATGTGCAGCGAGCGGGGGACGGCCGGGCCGATCCGGGCGCCGAGGCGGGTGTGCACCCGTACCCACGGGTCGAACGGCTCGCCGTCGGGGCGGGTCCACCGCGCGTACCGCTCGATGGGGATCGTGGGATAGCGGTCCTTGCGGTTGGGACGGACGGGCGCGATCAGGTGATCGAGCCCGGCCTCGCGGGCCAGGTCCGCCATGGCCGTCAGCACCACTCCTGACAGGCGTCTGTTCTGATGTCGCGGCGGAATCTTCGCGGCCAGCGCGCTGACCGCTGTGGGCCGGCCACCCGCGGCGCGCAGATCGAAGGCGCCGGCGATGGTCGCGTCGATCCCGGGCCCGAGCCCGGCGTCGGTGCCGTCCCAGGCGACCGGGATCGTCTGGCCCTCGGCCAGGACCAGTCGCTCGGCGGGCTCGTAGAGCACGAACTGCCACTCGGGGAAGACCTCGTATAGCTGCCCCCAGTAGTGGTTGATGAACTCACCGTGCACGTTGTACTCGGGCCAGACCTCGTCGGAGAGACCGGCGATGTCCTCCCACAGTTCGGGCCGTTCGCTGTACCGGACAACCTGCAGATCCACCGCACCAGTATCTACACCGGGCCTATGAGATCCCACTTGTTTCCCGCGCAGTCGAGAAACACAGCGACGCGCCCGTACGGCTCGCTGCGCGGCGGCCGGGTGAACTGCACTCCGGCGGCGGACAGCCGCTGGTAGGCCTCGTCAAGGTCGTCGACGTGCAGGAAGAAGCCCACCCGCCCGGCGACCTGGTTCCCAACAGCCGCAGCCTGCTCTGGCCCGTCCGCCCGGGCCAGCAGCGCGCCGGTCGCGGCGCCCGGTGGCCGCACCACGACCCATCGCTTGGGACGCCCGTCGTTGGTCAGGTCGGGGTGATCCTCGACAAGCTCGAAGCCGAGCGTACCGACGAAAAACTCGATCGCCGGGTCGTACTCCGCGACCACGATCGTCACCAGGCCGAGATGCATCGCGCCAGCATAGGCCCGTCGGCGCGACGGGGCGCCGATGGCCGAGGGGCGGACGGTGGCCGCAGCCACGGGCGGTTAGCGGAGCTTGCCGCCAGCCCTGGCCGCGAGCGTCTGTGGCGCAACGCGCTGCGG